>JAICLN010000026.1 GCA_025925615.1 Actinomycetospora sp.
CGCCCTGCTCGCGCAGCCGCGTCCGGAGCTTCGCGACCTCCTCGGACAGGTCGGGGGTCGCCTCTGCGGCGCGCGCCCGCGCCTCGTCCCGTTCGGCGGTGACCCGGGCGAGCTCCGCGGCCAGCCGGTCCGCGCGCGTCGTGGCGGCGTCGCGCTCCGCGCGCAGCCGGGCCGTGTCGGCGCGGTCCCCGGCGTCGCGCAGCAGCTCCCGTGCGGCGTCCTCGTCCCCGGTGAGGACCGCGACGGCCGCGGCGTGCACCGGCTCGACGACCGGCGGCGCCCACTCGTCGGGCCGGTGCTCGCGCCACCAGGAGACGACCTCGTCGGCGAACCCGTCGGCGGTGCCGAGGGCGGCCAGCATCGGCCCGGCGCCGACCTTGGCCCGCTTGGCGGGCGCGAACCGCGCCACGGGCCGCACCGGGGCGGGGAGCTCGGTGGCGGGCATCTGCCCGACGGCCTGGGAGACGAGGTCCGCGACCCGACCCCGGACGGCCTCCGGCGCGGCCTCGAGCAGGGCCGCGCGGACCGCCGGGGCGACGGTCGGCGGGGCGTCCGGGGCGGGCGCGTCGCCGTCCTGCCCGTCGGCCGCACCCACCTCCCCGTCCGCCATCGGCCCAGGTTAGCGGCGTGGGCCCCGCGAGCGGGGAGTGACTGTCGGGGGGTCGCCCTACCGTCCGCGGCGATGGACGCACCACGCCCGGTGACGGGGCCCGACCCCCAGCTCACCTTCGCCGAGCTCGGCACGCCGCTGCACGCGGCGACCTTCGTCGTGCTCGACCTCGAGACCACCGGCGGGCCGCCCGCGGGCCCGGATCCGACGGGGACCGACCCGCTGGCCGCCCCCCGCCCGGACGCCATCACCGAGATCGGCGCCGTGAAGGTCCGGGGCGGCGAGGTCGTCGGGGAGTACGCCACGCTGGTCGACCCGGGGATGGCGGTGCCGCCGCAGATCGTGGCGCTGACCGGCATCACCACCGCGATGATCAGCGACGCCCCACGGCTCGCGGCGGTGCTGCCGGGGTTCCTGGAGTTCTGCGCGGGCGCGGTGGTCGTGGCCCACAACGCGCCGTTCGACGTCGGACACCTGCGGGCGGCGTGCCGGCGGCACGGGTCGGCCTGGCCGCGCCCGCCCGTGGTCTGCACCGCGCGGCTGGCCCGCAAGGTCCTCACGCGCGACGAGGCGCCGTCCTGCCGGCTCTCCGCGCTCGCGGTGCTGTTCCGCGCCGCCACCCGGCCGGTGCACCGGGCCCTGGACGACGCCCGGGCCACGGTCGACGTGCTGCACGGGCTCCTCGAGCGGGTCGGCGGGCACGGGGTGTCCTCGCTCGAGGATCTGCTCGCGCTGCAGGTCGAGGTCACGCCGGCGCAGCGCGGCAAGCGCCACCTCGCCGACGCCGTGCCCCACGCCGCGGGCGTGTACCTCTTCCGCGGCCCGGCCGACGAGGTGCTCTACGTCGGCACGTCGAACGACCTGCGGCGCCGGGTCCGCTCCTACTTCACCGGCTCGGAGAAGCGGGCCCGCGTACGGGACATGGTCGGGCTGGCCGAGCGGGTCGACTGGGTGGAGTGCGCCCACGCCCTCGAGGCCGAGGTCCGGGAGCTGCGGCTGCTGGCCGGACACGCCCCGCGGTACAACCGGCGGTCCCGCTACCCCCACCGCGGCTGGTGGGTGGCGCTGACCGACGAGCCGTTCCCCCGCTGGTCGGTGGTGCGCACGCCGCGCGACGACGCGGTCGGACCGTTCGGGCGCCGGCCCGACGCGGTCCGGGCCGTCGAGGCCCTCGCGGACGCGTCGCGGCTGCGGCCCTGCACCCAGCGGATCCCGGCCCGGGGCGGGCGGGGAAGCCCGTGTGCCCTGCACGGGATGGGGCGCTGCGGGGCGCCGTGCGCCGGGCTGCAGAGCACCGAGGACTACTCCCTCGCCGTCGCCGGGGCGCTCGCGCTCGTGCACGGCGGCTCCGACGACGGACTGGTGGCGCTGCGGGAGAAGGTCGCGACGCTCGCCGCGGGCGAGCGGTTCGACGACGCCGCGACGCACCGGGACCGGCTCGCCGAGCTGGCGGGCGCCCTGGCGCGGGTCCAGCGGCTGTCGGCGATCGCGTGCGCCGAGGAGCTGATCGCGGCCCGCCCGGACGGCACCGGTGGCTGGGAGCTCGCGGTGGTGCGGCACGGGCGCCTCGCGGCGGCGGGGACGGCGCGGCGCGGGGTGCCGCCGATGCCGGTGGTGGACGCCCTGGTCAGCTCGGCGGAGACGGTGCGCCCGGCGCCGGGGCCGCTGCGCGGGGCGCCGCCGGAGGAGGTCGCCGTCATCACCCGATGGCTGGAGCGGCCGGGCACCCGGATGGTCCGCACGACGACGCCGTGGGCGGTCCCCGCCCGCGGGGCGGGGGCGTGGTCGGGGTGGGTGTCGCAGGCCCGCGAGGCCGGACGCGGGGCACCCGGCCCGGCGGCGGACCGGGAGCCGGCCCCGGGGCCTAGAGTTCCGGCCGGACCCACCCCCGCCGACCGCGGCCCGCGGCGCCGACCCAGGGAGCCCCCGTGATCACGGCCATCGTCATGATCCACGCGAACGCCGACCGGATCCCCGAGACCGCGCAGGCGATCGCGGACCTCGACGGGGTCGCGGAGGTCTACTCCTGCGCCGGCGACGTCGACCTCATCGCCGTGGTGCGGGTGCGCGAGCACGAGGAGCTGGCCGACGTCATCGCCGGGAGCCTCAGCCGCGTCGAGGGGGTGCGGTCGACCTCGACGCACATCGCGTTCCGCTCGTACTCGGCGGGCGACACCGACGCCGCGTTCGCCGTGGGGCTCGACTAGCAGTTCGCAGGGCCCGCGCTGCCGTCACTGATCATCAGCGCACCAGGCAGCCCACCCGGCCCTCGGAGCTGCCTGCCGTGCCCCTCGCCGAAACCCGGCCGACCCGCCCGCGCTGCGCTGGTGATCATCAGCACACCAGGCAGTCCACCCGGCCGGCCGGCCTGCGCCCGGTGCCCCTCGCCGAACCCGACCGCCGGGCCTCCGGCGCGAGCGTCTACCCCCGCAGCCGCTTCGCCACGGCGGCCCAGCGCTCCAGCAGCGCCGCCGCGGCCCCGTCGTCGACGGCGGCCGCCGCCCGGTCCCGCCCCCGGGCGACCGCCTCGTGCAGCTCGCCCGGGATGCCGGTCACGGCCTCCTCGTAGGCGGCCAGCGCGGCGCCCGCGTTGAGCAGCACCGCCTCGCGGACCGGCCCGGGCTCGCCGTCGAACACGGCGTGGGCCGCGCGGGCGTTGACCGTCGCGTCGCCGCCGCGCAGCTCGCCGGTCGCCGAGAGCGGGACGCCGATGCGGGCCGGGTCGAGGGACTCGACGGTGACCCCCGCCGGCCCGGCGCGCCAGACGGTGGTGGTGGTCGTCGTCGTGATCTCGTCGAGCCCGTCGTCGCCGCGGACCACGAGCGCGGTGTCCCCCCGCCCGGCCAGGACGGCGGCGAGGACGGGGGCGAACCGCGCGTCGGCGCAGCCGATGACGGCCGCGGCCGGACGCGCCGGGTTGGTGAGCGGGCCGAGCAGGTTGAACGCGGTGGGCACGCCGATCTCGCGGCGCACCCCGCCGACGTGGCGCATCGCCGGGTGGAAGGTCTGGGCGAAGCAGAACCCGATCCGGACCTCGTCCACGCTCGCGGCCACCGCCTCCGGCCCGAGGTCGATCGGCACCCCGAGCTCCTCGAGGAGGTCGACCGAACCGCAGGCCGAGGACGCCGCGCGCCCGCCGTGCTTGACCACCCGGGCGCCCGCGGCGGCCATGACGACCGCGGCCATCGTCGAGATGTTGACCGTGTGGGCCTGGTCCCCGCCGGTGCCGACGATGTCGACGACGACGCCGGGAACCGTCACCGGACGCGCGTGCGCGCGCATGACCTCGGCCAGGCCGCCGATCTCCTCGGCGGTCTCGCCCTTGCCGCGCAGCGCGACGACGAAGGCGGCCACCTGGGCCGGCGAGGCCTCCCCGGACATCATCCGGTCCATCGCCCAGGCGGCCTCGTGCCCCGCGAGGTCCTCGCCGCGCAGCAGCCGACCGAGCAGCGACGGCCAGGTGGGGGCCGCCGGGGCGGCGGCGCCGGGCTGCGTCCCCGCGGTCACCCCCGCGCGGCCGGGACGGCGTGCCCGGCGCGCAGGACGTCGGCCACGGTGCGGGCGGCGGTCACCGGGTCGAGCGGCTGCACCAGGACGGCGTCGGCCTGCGACCACGTGGCGAGCCAGCGGTCGTCCTCGCGCCGGACCACGACGATCACCGGGGCCGGATCGGTCCGCTCGTTCTTCAGCTGGCGGCACACGCCCATCCCCCCGGTGGGCTGCGCCTCGCCGTCGAGCACCGCGAGGTCGAGCCGGCCGCCGTCCGCGGCGCCGAGCACGTCGGCGATCCCGTCCGCCTCGATGAACCTCAGACGCGGCAGGTCGCGGGCCGGGCGCCGCCCGACCGCGGACATCACGGCCTCGCGGACCTCGGGACGGTGGCTCATCACCACGACGTCCAGCGTCGCTGCGGCACCACTGTCGGCGGTCATCTCGCGGGCCCTCCCCGGCGTGTCAGCAGACGGTGCGCGCAGCCTAGTCGGGCGGCCGCCCGCGAGGTCGAACACGGCGCGCAGCGGAGCTCGAACGTCGGTCCGAGACCCTCCCCCGCATCTCGACTACGACACGACGTACGACGGCGGGTAGGAGAATCCGCAGGTGAGCGGCGGTGCAGGTCGCAGGGCTCCTGGCGGGCTCTCGCCCCGCCCGGCTGATGTCGGGACGAGGTGACATGATGTCGCCCGTGACGACCGCCTCGAGTGCGCCGGCGCCCTCCTTCAGCGCGAGGATCCACTCCCTCAACCGGCCCAACGTGGTCAGCGTGGGAACGATCATCTGGCTCTCCAGCGAGCTGATGTTCTTCGCCGGCCTCTTCGCCATGTACTTCGTGGCGCGCGCCCAGAACGTGGGCGAGTGGCCGCCGCCGCCCACCGAGCTCGACGTCCCCTACGCGCTCGTGAACACCATCGTCCTGGTGGCGTCGTCGTTCACCTGTCAGTACGGCGTGTTCGCGGCCGAGCGCGGCGACGTGTTCGGGCTGCGCCGCTGGTACGCGGTGACGTTCGTGATGGGCCTGATCTTCGTGCTCGGCCAGGTGAACGAGTACCACACGCTGGTCACCGAGCACGGCACGACGATGGCGTCGGGCGCCTACGGGTCGGTCTTCTACATCACGACCGGTTTCCACGCGCTGCACGTGACGGGCGGTCTGATCGCGTTCATCCTGTTGATCAGCAGGACGTTCCTCAGCCGGTTCACCCCGGCGCAGGCGACCGCGGCGATCGTCGTCTCGTACTACTGGCACTTCGTGGACGTGGTCTGGATCGGCCTGTTCGCGGTCATCTACTTCATCCGTTAGCGGCACGGTCGCAATGGCACGCCGAGAGTCAGGGTCAGGGGAGGACATGAGCGACCGGACGCCACGCCCGCGGAGGACGTGGGCGCGCGCGGGGACCAGGACGCGCCGACGCATCGCGGGTTTCGTCGCCCTCGGGGTGGCGCTGCTCGCCGTCGGCGGGATCTACGCCGTGGCACAGCCCACGCCGCAGGTCGCGGCGAGCCAGGACACCGCGCTCGTGCGGGAGGGCCAGACGCTCTTCGACAACTCCTGCATCACCTGCCACGGCTCGAACCTGCAGGGTGTCGTGGGCCGCGGTCCGAGCCTCATCGGGGTCGGCCAGGCGTCGGTCTACTTCCAGGTGTCGACCGGGCGCATGCCGCTGAAGGTCCAGGGTGCGCAGGCCGAACGCGGGAAGTCCGAGTTCGACCCGGCGCAGATCGACGCCCTCGGCGCCTACATCCAGGCCAACGGCGGCGGCCCGACCGTCCCGGCGGCCACGGACGAGGAGCTCATCGGATCGGACCTGGGCCGCGGCGGCGAGCTGTTCCGTCTCAACTGCGCCCAGTGCCACAACTTCACCGGCCGCGGTGGCGCGCTGTCGTCGGGCAAGTTCGCGCCGGTGCTCGACCCGGCCAACCCGCACCAGATCTACGCGGCGATGCTCTCCGGTCCCGGCAACATGCCGACGTTCGCCGACTCGCAGCTCACCCCCGAGGAGAAGCGGGACGTCATCGGCTACATCAAGTCGGTGGGCTCGGGCGGGGACAGCGTCGGCGTCAACCCTGGTGGCAACGGGCTCGGCGGCTTCGGCCCCGTCCCGGAGGGCCTCGTCGCCTTCTTCGTCGGCCTCGCCGCCCTGATCGGAATCTCCCTCTGGATCGGATCCCGCCAGTGAGTGCACCGCCTGAATCTGAGTCCCACCGCGCCGCCAGCCCGTCGGGCCCGCAGAGCCACGCCTCCGACGAGCTGCGCATCCCGACCGACGCCGAGCTCGCCGAGATGAGCACCGACGACCTGGTGCGCCTGGGCAACCGCATGGACGACATCGAGGTCGTCGCGGACCGCCCCCGCTTCCCCGTGCCCGGCACCCGGGCCGAGAAGCGGGCCGAGCGCCAGGTCGCCGGCTGGTTCATCCTCGCCGCGATCGCGGGGCTGGCGTTCATCGTCGCCTTCATCGCCTGGCCCCACGAGTGGGTGCCGCCGGGCTCGCCCGGCGCCCTCGCGTACGCGCTCTACACGCCGATCATCGGCGTGACCCTGGGCGTCTCGATCCTCGCGGTGGGCATGGGCGTGATCGCCTACTCGAAGCGGCTGCTGCCCGAGGACCTGGCGATCCAGCAGCGCCACGATGGACGCTCGGCCGAGGTCGAGCGCCGGACCGCCGCCGCCCGCATGGTCCAGGCCGGGCAGCAGAGCGGCATCGGGCGACGCAAGCTCATCCTGCGCTCGGTCGGGGCGGCCGGGGGCATCCTCACCGCCGGTCTCGCGGTCGCGGCGTTCGGCGGGCTGGTCAAGAACCCGTGGAAGGAGGGCGACAAGTCGCCCCTCCTCGTCACGGAGTGGCGCTCCGACGACGGCGAGCGGGTCTACCTTCGCAAGTTCGACGGCGTGGCCGAGGACGTGATCCTCGTCCGGGCCGGTGACCTCGAACCGGGGTCGATGGAGACGGTCTTCCCGTTCAAGGAGTCCGACCGCAACAACCCGGAGAAACTGGCCGAGACGGTGAGCTCGTCGGACTCGCCGGTCATGCTCATCCGGTTGCGGCCCGACGTCGATGTGATCAAACGGGCGGGCCAGGAGGACTTCAACTACGGCTCGCTCTTCGCCTACTCGAAGATCTGCAGCCACATGGGGTGCCCGACGTCCCTCTACGAGGACCAGACGATGCGCATCCTGTGCCCCTGCCACCAATCGCAGTTCCAGGCCAACGAGTACGCCCGCCCGGTCTTCGGCCCGGCCGCCCGCCCGCTGGCGCAACTACCCATCACGGTGGACGATCAGGGGTACCTGTACGCCCGCAGTGACTTCATCGAGCCGATCGGGCCCGGCTTCTGGGAGCGCAGATCGTCATGAGTGCCATCACCACACCACGGCGCAGTGGCAGCACGGCGATGAAGCTCGTCGAGACCGCTGCTGACGAGATCGACAGCCGGATCCACCCGGCGGGCGGGATCCGCCGTCAGATCAACAAGGTCTTCCCCACGCACTGGTCGTTCATGCTGGGCGAGATCGCGATGTACAGCTTCATCGTGCTGCTCATCTCCGGCACCTGGCTGGCGGTCTTCTACGACCCCTCGATGGCCGAGACGACCTACGAGGGCACCTACGCGGGCCTGCGTGGTCTGACCATGTCCATGGCGTACGAGTCGACGGTCAACATCTCGATCGACGTCCGCGGCGGCCTGTTCATCCGGCAGGTCCACCACTGGGCCGCTCTGCTGTTCGTCGCCGCGATGATCGCGCACATGATGCGGACGTTCTTCACCGGAGCGTTCCGCCGCCCGCGCGAGACCAACTGGGTGCTCGGCGTCGTGCTGCTGCTCTCGGGCATGATCGAGGGCTTCATCGGCTACTCGCTGCCGGACGACCTGCTCTCCGGCACCGGCGTGCGCACGGGCGTCTCGGCGATCATCCTGTCGATGCCGGTGATCGGGACCTGGCTGCACTGGGCGATCTTCGGCGGCGAGTACCCGGGGACGATCATCCTGCCGCGGTTCTACATCGTCCACGTCTTCCTGCTCCCGGGGATCATCCTCGCGGTGATCGGCGTGCACGTCGCCCTCGTCTGGTTCCAGAAGCACACGCAGTTCCCCGGGCCCGGCCGCACGGAGCGCAACGTCGTCGGCGTGCGCATCCTGCCGACGTTCGCGAGCAAGGGCGGCGGCTTCATGGTCGTCACGGTCGGCATCACGGCCATCATGTCCGGTGTCTTCCAGATCAACCCGATCTGGAAGCTCGGTCCGTACAACCCCACGCAGATCTCCGCCGGCTCGCAGCCCGACTGGTACATGGCGGTGTTCGACGGCGCGGTCCGGCTCTGGCCCTCGTGGGAGATGTACCTGTTCGGCCGGTACACCATCCCGTCGATCTTCTTCCCCGCGGTCATCGGCATGGGGATCCTGACGACGCTGCTCGCGCTGTACCCGCTGATCGAGCGCAAGCTGACCGGCGACGACGCGCACCACAACCTGCTGCAGCGGCCGCGCGACGTCCCGGTGCGCACCGCGACCGGGATGATGGCGCTGTCGTTCTACTTCTGGCTGGTCGTGGCCTGCGGGAACGACATCATCGGCTACACGTTCGACATCTCGCTGAACGTCATGACGTGGATCGGCCGCATCGGGCTGCTGGTGCTGCCGCCGGTCCTCTACTTCGCGACCTACCGGATCTGCCTGGGGCTGCAGCGCACCGACCGCGAGGTGCTCGAGCACGGTATCGAGACCGGCATCATCAAGCGGCTCCCGCACGGCGAGTTCATCGAGGTCCACCAGCCCCTCGGTGGCGTCGACGACCACGGGCACGCCGTCCCGCTCGCGTACCAGGGCGCCAAGGTGCCCAAGCGCATGAACGACCTGGGCTCGGCGGGCTCCCCGGTCAAGGGCGGCTGGTTCCGCCCCGACCCGGCCATCGAGCAGGACGACGTCCACCACGGCAGCGGCACCGACCCGATGCAGGTGGAGCCGGGCGGCGACCGCGAGCTCGCGGGGCGGCCCGACGCCGGGCGTCCCCGCGACGTGCGCGACTGACGCCGCACGCCTGACCGCACGAACCGCCGGACGGGGCGGGGAGCCACGGCTCCCCGCCCCGTTCGTCGTTCGGGAGCGGGATCAGCGCGCGCCCTGCGCGGCCGGGAGCCGGGTGAGGACCTCGGGGCCGTGCTCGGTCACGGCGACGGTGTGCTCGATGTGCGCGGCCCGGGTGCCGTCCGCGGTGCGCAGGGTCCAACCGTCGGGGTCCTCGTCGTAGGCGTCGGTGCCGCCGGTGATGAGCATGGGCTCGAGGGCCAGGACCAGCCCGGGGCGCAGCCGCAGACCGCGGCCGGGACGGCCCTCGTTGGGCACGTGCGGATCCTCGTGCATCTCGCGGCCGATGCCGTGCCCGCCGTGGCCCTCCATGAGCCCGTAGCCGGCCGCGCGGCCGACCTCGCCGATGGCATGCGCGACGTCGCCGAGCCGGGCCCCGGGCCGCGCGGCGGCGATGCCCGCGTCGAGGGCGGCCTGGGTGGTCGCGATCAGGGCCTGGTCGCTCCGGGTGACCCGGGGGTCGGGGTGCTCACCGACGATGAAGGAGACCGCCGCGTCGCCGCTCCAGCCCCGGTAGCGGGCCCCACAGTCCACGGAGACGAGATCGCCGGGCTCGAGGCTGTAGCGACCGGGGATGCCGTGCACCACGGCGTCGTTGACGCTGATGCAGGCGACCCCGGGATAGGGCGAGGGCGCCGTCCTCGGGCGGTAGCCCAGGAACAGGGCCTCCGCGCCCGCGTCGGCGATGACTCCGGCGGCGACGGCGTCGAGCTCGTCGAGCCGCACCCCGACGTGGGCGGCGCTCCGGACGGCCGACAGCGCGGCCGCCGTGATCTCGCCGGCGTGGCGCATCAGCTCGATCTCGTCGGTGGTCTTGAGCTCGATCACCGCGGACTCCACAGGCTCGGGATAAGTATCCCGGTATTACTATCACACCATGGTGCGTGTGCCGCTGACCCCGCAGGAGCGCGAGCGAGGCCGTCGCCTCGGGGAGGTGCTGCGCGACGCCCGGGGTCCCCGGTCGATGACCGCGGTCGCGGCGGCGGTGGGGATGCCGGTGGAGACGCTGCGCAAGATCGAGTCCGGTCGGGTGCCGACCCCGGCCTTCTTCACGGTCGCGACCCTGGCCGGCGAGCTGGGGCTGCCGCTCGACGCGGTGGTCGACGCGTGCGGGGCGCCCGCGGAGCACGAGCAGCCCCGGACGGCCTGACCGACCCACCCCGGACGCACGAGCGGGCACCGTCGGCCGGGAGGCCGACGATGCCCGTCGTCAGGTCGGGTGCGGGACGATTCAGTGCGCCTCGGGGCCCGCGTGGTACTCGAACACCAGCCCGCACACCGCGATGATCAGGAAGATCACCCCGAGCACGATGAGCCACCACTGGTAGAAGGCGAGTCCGATGCCGGTCAGCGCCACGCCCCCGGCCACCGTGATGGGCCAGTAGCTGCTGGGGCTGAAGAAGCCGACGTCGCCGGCGCCGTCGGAGACCTCGGCCTCCGGGTTGTCCTCCGGGCGCTCCTCGAGACGCCGGGCGACGAACCGGAAGTAGGTTCCGACGATCAGGCAGAGGCCGCCGGTGAGGGTCAGCGCGACGATGCCGGCCGCTTCCTTCGAGAGGAAGCCGTAGACGACCGCGCAGACGAAGAAGAACACGGTGAGGAGTTCGAAGATGCGGGACTCGACCTTCATTGTCGCGCTCTCCTGTCTGCGATGGTGAGGGTTGTCATCAGAACGCCAGGCGGGTGGTGGGGTCCGGGTTGAACGGGTGGGTGGTCACCGCGGTGGGCGAGCACAGCGGGCCGCAGTTCATCCGGGCGAGCGCCTCGGCCGCCGAGTACGGCTGGCCGGTGGCCTGGTTCGTCGACTGGCGCAGCTGCATGTACTGGTCGTAGAGGTTCGGCGGCAGCGCCCGCACCTCGAAGTTCATCATCGCGTGGTACGAGCCGCAGTACTCCGCGCAACGGCCCACGAAGGAACCGGGCTGCTCGATGCGGTCGATGACCCAGACGTTCTTCTGGTCGTTCTTCTCCGGGTCCGGCATCACGTCGCGCTTGAACAGGAACTCCGGGATCCAGAAGGAGTGGATGACGTCCTCGGAGTGCTGGGTGAACGAGATCGGCCGGTCGGTCGGCAGGACCAGCAACGGGACCTCGGCCGTCGTGCCGATGGTGGCGACCGGCTGTCCGGCCGGGTTCCGCGTCCCCGGGTACTGGAACTCCCAGTTCCACTGGAACGCCGTCACGTCGATCTTCAGCTCGTTGCCGGCCGGCTCGCGGTCGACGACGTTCTGGACGACGACGGTGAAGTAGAAGAGGACCGCGACCATGATCAGCGGCACCACGGTGAGGACGAGCTCGAGCGGCAGGTTGTACTGGAACTGGCGGGGCAGCTCGGTGTCCCCGGCCTTGCGGCGGTGGAACGCGACGGTCCAGGCGGTGAGGCCCCAGACGATGACGCCGACGCCGAGCGCCGCGATCGCCGACCACGTCCACAGGGTCCGCATCATGGTGGCCTCGGGGGTGACGCCCACCGGCCAGCCGAAGCGGATGACCTCCTCGACCGAGCACCCGGTCGAGAACAGCGCGACCACGCACGCCAGGACGGCGAGCTGGAGAGCACGCGTCACCCGCCGGGTCCGACGCGCCGGCCTCCGGCCACCCTGCGGTTCCCGCCCGGCCGGCACCTCCCCGGCCTGCGCAATGCTCGCTGCTCGGCGCACCGCTGGCTGCCCTCCTCGAGGCCGTGCGACCTCGGGCGACGCCACCCTCGGTCCGGACACGGGGAGACTAGCCGAGCGGACCACTACGCGCTGTCGGAGGGGAGCACGACGGCGCGGTGGGGAGCCCGACGGGTGGCGCTCGGGGCAGTCGGCCCCCCTCGCCATACTGGGGCGCGTGTGCGGGCTGATGGGTTGGATCACGGCGGACGGCACGGCGGCACGGCACTCGGCGGACGTCGAGGGCGCGCTGCCCTGCATGCGCCACCGCGGGCCGGACGAGTCGGGCACCTGGCACGACGACGAGGTGGTCCTCGGCTTCAACCGGCTCTCGATCATCGACGTCGAGGGGTCGCACCAGCCCCTGGAGTTCCCGCCGGCCGGTGAGGCGGCCGGGCGCTACCGGATCGTCTTCAACGGCGAGATCTACAACTACCTCGAGCTGCGTGCGGAGCTGGCGCGCGAGCACGGGGTCGCCTTCGCCACCGAGGGCGACACCGAGGCCATCGTCGCGGCCTACTCGGTGTGGGGCGCCGACGCGGTGCCGCGGCTGCGCGGGATGTTCACCTTCCTCATCTGGGACACGCACGAGCGCGTGCTCTTCGGCGCGCGGGACCCGTTCGGCATCAAGCCGCTGTTCTTCGCCGCGGGCGCGAACGGCGTCGCCTTCGCCAGCGAGAAGAAGAGCCTCCTGCAGGTGCTCGAGCCCCTCGGCGCGTCGACCGCGGCGCCCGACCCGGCGGCCCTGCAGAACTACCTGACGCTGCAGTACGTGCCCGAGCCCGCGACGCTGCACCGCGCGGTCCGGCGGGTCGAGTCCGGGTGCACGTTCACCGTCTCCCCCGGCGAGCCGGTCAGCGTGCAGCGCTACTTCACCCCGCGGTTCGACGAGCGGCCCATCCCCCGGGGCGACACCGCGGAGGAGACCCGGCGCCACGAGGAGATCACCGAGGTCCTGCGCGACTCGGTGGCCAAGCACATGCGCGCCGACGTCACGGTCGGGTCCTTCCTCTCCGGCGGCATCGACTCGACGGTCATCGCGGCGCTCGCCCGGGAGCACAACCCGGACCTGATCACCTTCACGACGGGGTTCGAGCGGGCCGGGTACTCCGAGGTCGACGTCGCCGCGGAGTCGGCGGAGGCGATCGGGGTCCGCCACGTCGTCCGCACCGTGTCCGCCCAGGACATGATGGACGCGCTGCCGCTGATCGTCTGGTACCTGGACGACCCGGTGGCCGACCCGGCCCTCGTGCCGCTGTACTTCGTGGCGAACGAGGCCCGCAAGCACGTCAAGGTCGTGCTCTCCGGCGAGGGGGCCGACGAGCTGTTCGGCGGCTACACCATCTACAAGGAGCCGATCTCCCTCGCGCCGTTCGACAAGCTGCCCGGCGCGGTGCGCAAGCTCGCGGGGGCGCTCTCGGAGCGGCTGCCGACCGGGGTGCGCGGCAAGGACCTGCTGCGCCGTGGTGCGCTCCCCCTCGAGGAGCGCTACTACGGCAACGCCCGCAACTTCTTCCCCGCCCAGCTCGACGCGGTGCTGCGCGGGTACGACGACGAGCTCTCCCACACCGACGTGACGGCCTCGGTGTACGCCGGGTCGCGCGACTGGGACCCGGTCGCCCGCATGCAGCACGTCGACCTCTTCACCTGGCTGCGCGGGGACATCCTGGTCAAGGCCGACAAGATGACCATGGCCAACTCGCTGGAGCTGCGGGTCCCGTTCCTCGACCCCGAGGTGTTCCGGGTGGCCTCGGCGCTGCCGACCGATCAGAAGATCGCCCACGGCACCACCAAGTACGCCCTGCGGCGCGCGATCGAGGGGATCGTCCCGCCGCACGTGCTGCACCGTCGCAAGCTCGGCTTCCCGGTCCCGATCCGGCACTGGCTGGCCACCGACATGCTCGACTGGGCCCGCACGATCGTCCGCGAGTCGCAGACCGACGCGATCCTCGACAAGGCCGCCGTGCTGCGCCTGATCGACTCCCACCGCGCCGGCCCGGTCGACCACTCGCGGCGCATCTGGACGCTGCTGGTGTTCATGCTCTGGCACGGCATCTTCGTCGAGCAGCGCATCAGCCCGGCGATCCCGGAGCCGCAGTACCCGGTCTATGCCTGAGGTGCGCGGGATGGTGCCCGACGCAACGATCGGGCTGTCGCCGGTCAACCCATCACCTACGGTGGTCCGTTGATCCGGAGCGAGTAGCACTATCGAGAGGAGAGCCCGGCCCGATGGACGTCCTGGGTATCGGCAACGCGATCGTCGACGTGCTCACGCAGACCGACGACGACACCATCACCGCCTTCGACCTGCCGAAGGGGGGCATGACGCTCGTCGATCAGGACCAGGCCGAGGCGCTCTACGCGAAGGCCGGCCGGACGACGGAACGTTCCGGGGGGAGCGTCGCCAACACGATCGCCATCGCGGCCGCCCTCGGCGGGGACACCGGCTACGTCGGGAAGGTCCACGACGACCAGCTCGGCGCCTCGTTCACCTCCTCGATCCGCAGCCACGGCGTGAGCTTCCGCACCGCGCCCCTCACCGACGGCCCCTCGACGGCCCGCTGCCTGGTGCTGGTGACCCCCGACGGCGAGCGCACGATGGGCACGTACCTCGGCGCCTGCACGGCCCTCGGCCCGTCGGACATCGACCAGGAGGAGGTCGCAGGCTCGGCGGTCACCCTGATCGAGGGCTACCTCGCCGACACCGAGCACGCGCGGGCGACCATCGGCAAGATCATCGACGCGTCCGCGAAGAGCGAGGCCCGCGTCGGGCTCACGCTCTCCGACGCCGGCTGCGTGGAGCGCCACCGCGACTACTTCCGCGAACTGACCCGGGAGAACGTCGAGATCCTCATCGCCGACGAGGACGAGGTCGCGGCGCTGGTCGGCGACGAGCCGATCGGTTCCCTGCTGCGGGGCGGCGGCGGCAACTGCGAGCTCGTCGTCGTCACCCACGGCGCGAAGGGCTCGACGATCTACGCCGAGGGCGGGACGAAGCACGAGGTCGAGGCGCGGCCGGCCGACGAGCTCGTCGACACCACGGGTGCGGGCGACGCCTACGCCGGCGGCTTCCTCTACGGCCTGGTGCGCGGCTTCGAGCTGCCGGTGGCCGGGCGGATCGGCTCCGTGGCCGCGTCGCACGTGGTGGCCCAGCTCGGCGCGCAGCCCCCGGAGAACCTCAAGTCGCGGGTCGCCGCGGATGTGCCCGAGGCCGGCTGAGCCCGCTCGTCCTCCGACAGCACGAACGGTCCGTTCGTCACCTTCTCGGGTGACCAACGGACCGTTCGTCCGTCCGGGGAGGGCGCCGACGACGACGAGAGCCCCCGGGTTTGCGCGGATCCGGGGGCTCTCGTCGTCGTGGGGTACCGCGACTTCAGTTGAAGCTGTCGCCGCAGGCGCAGGAACCCGTCGCGTTCGGGTTGTCGATCGTGAAGCCCTGCTTGTCGATGGTGTCGACGAAGTCGATGGTGGCGCCCATCACGTACGGCGCGCTCATCCGGTCCACGGCGACCTTGAGGCCGCCGAAGTCGCGGTAGAGGTCGCCGTCGAGGCTGCGGTCGTCGAAGAAGAGCTGGTAGCGCAGACCCGCGCAGCCACCCGGCTGGACGGCGATGCGCAGGTGCATGTCGTCGCGGCCCTCCTGGTCGAGCAGGGCCTTCGCCTTGCTCGACGCGGCCTCGCTCAGCTCGACGCCGTGCTCGCCCGGCGCCGGGGTGGCGGGGGCAGCCGGGTCGGTGATGGGGGCGTTCTCGACGGTCATGGTTCTCCCTGGTGCTCCCGGTGCGTTCCGCGGCGTGCAACCTCGCCGGACGGCGGGATGTTCCCGCCCGGCGGGGCCGCTCCACCGGGACGCGATGAGGGTCCCGACGGGGCACGACGCGGCTCGCCTGCGATCTCCATGGTGTCACATCGCGCGCCCGTCATCACGCCGGTCGAGGGGATGTGCGCCACGCCGGGCGGGTCAGGCACCCGCGGGGTTCGGGGGCGTCGGCGGCACGGCGGGCGTTCCCCGCCAGGAGACCCCGGTGCGGCGCAGCAGCGCGAACACCGCGAGGACCACGAGCCAGGCCACCTGCCATCCGGTCGAGACCACCAGGGCCAGCGGCCCGGTGATCATCACCAGCATCGACAGGGCATCGTCCCGGTCGTCGTCCATGACCTCTCCCTCCCGAGGACCAACGCTCTCCCGCAGCGTGCCGGATCCCGGTGAAGTCGTCGCGGGGTCAGCGCCCGGTCCCGTCGTCCCCACCGTCGTCGTCACCCGGGGGCAGGCGCGGGCCGGGGACCACCGGATCCGGCGCCGCGTCGGGCAGCAGCTCCGGGCGGAGGTGATCCCGCCCGCGGCGGCCGCCCCAGTGGTGCGCGATGCCCTCGGCGAGCCGCCGCAGGGTCCCGGCCGGATCGGCCATCGCCGCCTCCACCGACCCGGCGTCGGCCGCCGCGGCGTAGGCGCCGTGGATGCCCGACTCGAACGCGAGGCGGGGCCCGACGTGGACCTGCCCGGCCAGCACGATGCACGGCACCCCGCGGGCCATCGCGGCCGCGGACACCGCGGCCAGGGCGGTGTCGCTCAGCGAGCGGAACTCGAGGCTGCCCTCGCCGGTGACCACGAGGTCGGGGAGGGCCTCGTCGGCCACCGTCTCGAGGGTGGCCGCGGCCTCGCCGACCGCCGAGCAGACCAGCTCGTCGGTCGCCGCCCCGCGGACCCATCCGTCCCGGATCGTCGCCGCGGCCTGCTCGCCGGTCAGGGTGCCGCGGAAGGCGTCCGGCGCGATGAGCACGCGCATGTCCGGCGACGCTAGCCCCCCCGGAGGTCGTGCGCGTCCCGGCGCCACGAGCGGGGATCGGGACGCTGTGAGGTGCCCGGAGCCGGCGCCGAGTGGCCTATCCTGGGCGCGTGAACTTCCTGCGCCGCGGCTCCAGCGCCACCTCCGCGCCCGCCTCCCCGGACGACGACGACACCGGGGACGAGCAGGACGTCGTGTCGGTCGGGGCGCGTCGCGCGCAGACCGGTGGCAAGGGCCGCCCGACGCGGTCGCGGCGCGAGGCCGAGGGCCGTCGTCGGGGCCCCGTCGCGCCGGCGCCGAAGACGCAGCGCGAGGCGATGAAGCGCGCGAAGGCGACCCGGGGCGACAAGACCCAGCGCCGCGAGGCGTCCGCGGAGCGCCGCAAGCGGATGATGGCCGGGGACGACCGCGTGCTCCCGGTACGCGACCGCGGACCGGTCAAGGCCTTCGTCCGTGACCTCGTGGACTCCCGGCGCCACCTCATGGGGCTGTTCATGCCGCTCGCGGTGCTGATCTTCATCACCGTGGTCGTGCCGGTGCCGGGCCTGCAGAACCTCGGCAGCCTGCTGTGCCTGTGCATCCTCGCGGCCATGGTCGTGGAGGGCACGCTGCTGGGCCGGCAGGTGCTGTCGCGGGTGCGCACGAAGTTCCCGAACGAGGAGGTCAAGGGCTTCTCGGTCGGCTGGTACGCCTTCACCCGCGCCACCCAGATCCGCAAGCTGCGGATGCCGGCGCCCCGGGTGAAGGCCGGCGAGGCCGTCGCCTGACCCCGGCACTCCGCACGCTCGTCCTCGGCGGCACCCGCTCGGGCAAGTCCGCCTGGGCGGAGGACCAGCTCGACGGCACCTCCGCCGCGGTGTACGTGGCGACGGCGCGCGCGGTCGACCCCGCCGCCGACCCGGAGTGGGCCGACCGGATCGCCGTGCACCGGGACCGCCGCCCGGCGTGGTGGGAGACCGTCGAGGACCCCGACGGGACCGTGACGGCGGCGGTGGTGCGGGAGCGGACCGACGTCGCGGTGCTCGTCGACGACCTCGCGACGTGGGTGACCGGACTGCTCGACGACGCCGGGTGGGCGCGGGACGCCGCGTCGGTGGCGGCGGCCCGGACCGCGCTGGTCGAGGCGGTGACCGAGCGGGCGGGGGCGCCGCTGGTCCTGGTGTCGGCCGAGGTCGGGCTGGGCGTGGTGCCCTCGACGTCGGCGGGGCGCCGGTTCCGCGACGAGCTGGGGCTGCTCAACGCCGAGCTCGCCGCGGTGTGCGACGAGGTACTCCTGCTCGTGGCCGGCCTGCCGCTCGCCCTTAAGGTGCCTACGGCTCGTGAGCAGTAATCCGCGCCATAGGACGGGACCACTGCTCACCTGCGCGGAGCGCACCTAGGGAGGGAGCACCCAGTGCCGTCGGTGGCACCCCCGGACGAGGCCGCGCGGGCCGATGCCCGTGCGCACCTGACGCACCTGCCGCTGGCCTCGCACGCCCTCGGTCGGCTGGAGGACGTCGCCGCCTGGCTCGCCGCCTGCCAGGCCCGCTCCCCCGCCCGCCCGCCGGCCTCGCCGCGGGTGGTGCTCTTCGCCGCCGAGCACGGGATCGCCGCGGCCGGGGTCTCGGCGTTCGGGCCGGAGGAGACCGCGGTCCGCCTCGAGGCCGTGCGCGAGGGCAGCTCCCCCACCAACGCCCTGGCCACGGTCGCGGGCGCCGACGTGCGCGTCGTCGAGGTCGGGGACGGCCCGAGCGGTCGGATCGACCGCGAGGACGCACTGAGCACCGCCGGGCTGCGCGCCGCCCTCGACGCCGGGCGCACGGCCGCGGATGCCGCCGTCGACGAGGGCGCCGACCTGCTCGTCCCGGGCGAGCTCGCGGTCGGGATCTCCACGCCGACGGCGGTGCTGGCGGCCGCGATGACCGCTCGCGAGCCCGTCGCCGTCGTCGGGCGCGGCAGCGGCATCGACGACACCGCGTGGATGCGCAAGGCCGCCGCCGTGCGGGATGCGCTGCGCCGCACCCGGTCGGTCGGCCGGGACCCGGAGGCGCTGCTGCGCGTCGCCGGGGGCGCGGACCTCGCCGCGATCGTCGCCTTCCTCGCCCAGGCCGCCCGCCGCCGCACGCCCGTCCTGCTCGACGGCGCGGCGGTGTGCGTGGCCGCCCTGCTCGCCGACGCGTGGGCCCCCGGCTCGCGCGCCTGGTGGCAGGCCGCGACCCGCGACACCGAGCCTGCGCAGGCCCTCGCCCTCGAGGTGCTCGGCCTCGACCCGCTGCTGCTGCTCGACCTGCGCGCCGGGGCGGCGACGGGGGCGCTCGCCGCGGTCCCGCTGGTGACGATGGCCGCCCGGGTCGCCGCGGGCTCATGACCGGTCCCGACGACGCCGTGGCGCCCGCCCGCCTCCCGGCCCACGCGGAGCACCCCTCCTGGACGGGCGCCGTCGTGCTCGCCCTGTCGCTGTTCAGCGTCACCCCGGTCCGGGCGCCGGCGACGGAC
>JAICLN010000166.1 GCA_025925615.1 Actinomycetospora sp.
CGAGTCGTAGCCGCAGGAGTGCACGATCCGGGCGCCGGTCTCCTGGGCGCGGGCGTCGGTGGCGTCGATGGCCTCGCGGGCGAAGGTCGCCTCGCCGGTCAGGTCGGCGTAGTGGGTCCCGGCCGCGGCGCACGCCTCGACCACTCCGAGGCCGTACCTCGCGTAGGGCCCGACGGTGGTGGCCAGCGCCGTCGTCGAGGCGGCCATCGCGTCGAGGGCGCCGCGGTCGGTCGAGTCGGCCACGATCAGCGGCCAGTCGGACCCCGGCGCGGGCAGCGAGGCGCGGAGCCGCTCGAGCTTGTCGCGGGAGCGTCCGGCGAGGGCCACGCGGGTGCCGGTCGGGGTGTGGCGGGCGAGGTAGTCGGCGGTCAGGGCCCCGACGAAGCTGGTCGCGCCGTAGAGGACGACGTCGTGCACGCGCTCGCTCATGCCCGCACGCTATCGGCGGTCCCGGCCGTCCGCCGCCCGCGTCACCCGGTGATCGCGAACACCGGGTGCCGGGGTGCGATCGCGGCGAGCTCGGAGTCGGAGGAGTCGGCGCCGACCCCCTGGAAGAACGCGCCGACCTCCCAGGCCCAGACCTTCAGGTAGGCGCGCAGGATGGGGACGATCTCGTCCGGGTCGGTGATCTCCCGGGCGGTGACCCGCTCGGTGCGGCGGCCGACGGTCAGCTCGGCCCATCCCGAGACCCGCAGGTTGCGGACCCACTGGGTGTGGCCCCGGGCCGCGAGGAGGTAGCGGGTGCCGTCGAGGGTCAACGGGTTGACCGGGGTCGTCCGCATCTCGCCGGTCGTGCGTCCGGGGACTCCCAGCACCGAGGAGCCCGCCAGGGAGAGACCGCGGCGGGTCAGGAAGGCGACCAGCGGGTTCATGACGCGGCGGGTCACGACGCCGGGCTGCTGGTAGTGGGTGCTCATCGGGATCGACTCCTCAAGCTCGGTCTGTGAGAGCGGCGCTCTTTGATGAGAGCAATGCTCTCGGTTGGCTCGGACGTTGTCAAGAGCAGTGCTCTCGAAAGTGTGCGATGCTCGTCCTCGTGCCCACCGCCCGCGAGCGCGCCCGCGTCCAGACCACCGAGGCGATCCTGGCGGCCGCCCGCATCCAGCTCGCCGAGGTCGGGGCCGCGGCCCTCTCGCTGCGGGCGGTCGCACGGGAGGTCGGGATGGTCTCCTCGGCCGTCTACCGCTACTTCCCGAGCCGCGACGAGCTCCTCACCGCGCTGATCATCGAGGCCTACGACGCCGTCGGGGAGGCCGCGGAGGCGGCGCACGACGAGGCGGCGGGGCGCGGGCCGCGGGAGCGCTGGGTCACCGTGTGGCGCGCGGTGCGGGCCTGGGCCCGGGCGCACCCGGCCCAGTACTCCCTGATCTACGGCTCACCCGTCCCCGGCTACGCCGCCCCGCAGGACACGCTCCCCGCGGCCGGGCGCGTCGGGCTGGTGCTCGGCGGGATCGCCGTCGAGGCGCACGTCGCGGGCAGTCCCGACGACGCCGTCGTGGCCGCGATGGCCCCCGACGTCGCCGCCGCCCTCGGCATCGACCCGCGCCTCGCACCGGCCGCGGTGACGGCCTGGACGATGCTGTTCGGGACCGTCGGGTTCGAGCTCTTCGGGCAGTACGAGAACGTCGTGCTCGACCGCGAGACCTACTTCGACCACGTCGCGGGGACGGCAGCCTCGTCGGTCGGGATCCCCTGATCGACGGCGGCGCGGCGCCGGCCCACGAGGAGCACATGACGCAGCTCGCGCGGCAGCCGGACATGCCTGGCGTGCTCCTGATCAACCAGGCAGAGGCGGAGCGCGACGGCCCGGGGAAAGGCGAGGCCTCCCGGGCGGTCCGCGCCCTAGGCTGGCGCCCACGGCGTCGGAGAGGGGGCGAGGGTGGACGCACCGGCCGTCGAGGTCAGGGGCCTCACCAAGCGCTACGGCGAGGTCGAGGCGGTCCGCGGGATCGACCTCGAGGTGGCCCGCGGCGAGACCTTCGGGTTCCTGGGCCCGAACGGGGCAGGGAAGTCGACCACGATCAACATCCTGTGCACGCTCGTCGAGCCGACCGGCGGGACGGCGGCCGTCGCGGGCCTCGACGTCGTCGCCGACCGCGCCGCGGTCCGCCGCCGCATCGGCCTGGTGTTCCAGGAGCCGACGCTGGACGGGCCGATGTCGGGGGAGCAGAACCTGCGCTTCCACGGCGAGCTCTACGGCGTCGACCGGCGCACCGCCGCCGCACGCCGCGAGGAGGTGCTGCGCACCGTCGGGCTCTGGGAACGGCGGGCCGACCCGGTCTCGACCTACTCCGGGGGTATGCGGCGGCGCCTGGAGATCGCCCGCGGGCTGCTGCACTCACCACAGGTGCTCTTCCTCGACGAACCCACGATCGGGCTCGACCCGCAGACCCGCGCCTCGATCTGGAACTACCTCGCGCGGCTCGGGGAGGCCGAGGAGATCGCCCTGGCGAGCGGAGCGACGGGTAGAGGGGTGACCGTCTTCGTCACCACGCACTACATGGACGAGGCGGAGAACTGCGACCGGATCGCGATCATGAACGAGGGCCGGATCGTCGCCCTGGACACCCCGGAGGCGCTCAAGGCGCAGGTCGGGGCGGACCGCGTGGTCGTCGGGACGGACGACGACGAGGCGGCCCTCGTCGTGATCCGCCGGGAGTTCGGGCTGGAGGCGGCGGTCCACGAGGGGGCGGTGACGGTGTCGGTGCCGAAGGGCGCGGAGTTCGTGCCGCGGCTCTTCGCGGCGCTCACGGCCGACGGCGTGGGCGTGCGCTCGGTGGCGGTGACGCGACCGTCGCTCGACGACGTGTTCCTCGCCCACACGGGAACCACGCTGCGGGACGCCGAGGCGAGCCGGGGGCCGTCGATGCACCCGATGGCAATGCGGATGAGGGGGCGCTGAACATGACCCAGCTCGAGGACCCAAGGGCGCTGCGCGTCGAGGCGGTGCGCGTCCCGCAGAGCGGGCTCGTCACCGAGGCGCGGGCCGCGTCGGTGGTCTGGCAGCGCGAGATGATCCGGTTCGGCAAGGATCGCGCCCGGATCCTCTCGTCGCTGGCCCAGCCGCTGCTGTTCCTGTTCGTGCTGGGCAGCGGGCTCGGCTCGCTGCTCTCCAGCGCCGGCGGCCGCAGTGGCGGGGTCGCGCTGCCGACGTTCCTGTTCCCCGGGGTGCTGGCGATCTCGGTGCTGTTCACGGCCGCGTTCTCGGGCATCTCGATCGTGTGGGACCGCGAGTTCGGGTTCCTGCGCGAGATGCTCGTGGCTCCGGTGTCGACGACGTCGATCCTGGTCGGCAAGGCGGTGGGCGGGGCGACGGTCGCGACGCTGCAGTGCGTCCTGCTGCTCGCGCTGGCGGGGCTGGTGGGCGTGCCCTACGACCCGCTGATGTTCCTCGAGCTGCTGTGCCTGATCTTCCTGATGGCGTTCATGATCTGCGCGCTCGGCCTGATGCTCGCGGCCCGGCTCAAGCAGGTCCAGACGGCGATGCCGATGGTGCAGCTGATCATCACCCCGCTGATGTTCCTGTCCGGGGCGCTCTTCCCGCTCGGGAACCTGCCGACCTGGCTGACGATCCTCACGCACGTCAACCCGATGACCTACGCCGTCGAGCCGCTGCGTCACGTCGTCTTCGACCGCCTCGACGTCTCCGCCGCCGACCGGGCGCGCTTCGACCCGGGCATCTCCTGGGGCTCGTTCGCCGTCCCCACGTGGCTGGAGATCGTGCTGACGGTCGTGTTCTCGGTGCTGCTGCTCGGGCTCGCCGTGACCCGGTTCCGCCGCACGGACTGAGGCGTTTCCGACGACGGGTGCGGCGGTCACTCCTCGTGCCGAGCGCGACGAGGTGCTCGGGACGCGCACGAGGAGGACCGGTGGACGAGCCCGTCGACATGGAGCCCGAGCAGCTTGCGAAGGAGATCTCGGAGGGCGCCGACCGCGACGGCCGCCGGATCGCCGTGGTCGAATCGCTGACCGGTGGCCTGGTCTCGAGCGACCTCGCCGCCTCGCCCGGCTCCAGCGAGTGGTTCCGCGGCGGGGTGACCGCCTACGACCGCACCACCAAGCACGGTGTCCTCGGCGTTCCCGACGGCCCCGTCGTCGCCGAGCCCGCGGTGCGCGCGATGGCCGAGAAGGCGGCGGAGATGTTCGGGGCGGACCTCGTGATCTCGATCAGCGGGGCCGGCGGCCCGGACCCGCAGGACGACCAGCCGCCGGGGACGGTGTGGTTCGCGATCGCGGAGAACGGGTCCACCGACGCCTGGCAGCGCCGCTTCCCCGGCGAGCCGCCGGACATCCTCAAGGCCACGCGCATCGAGGCGCTGAACGCGCTGCGCGGGCGGGTGATGATGGAGAGCTGACCCCTCAGTCCCCGACCGGCAGTCCCAGCAGCGCGTTCTCGATCAGCTCGGGCAGCGCCGGGTGGATCCAGTACTGCCCGGTGGCGACCTCGTGGGCCTTCTGCCCGAACACCATGGCCTGGACCAGGACCTGGATCAACGAGGAGGCCTGCGGGCCGAGGAAGTGCGCGCCGAGCAGGGTCCCGTCGGGCGCGGCGAGGACCTTCGCGAAGCCCGTCGTGTCCTCCATCGCCCAACCGAAGGCGACGTCGCCGTAGGCCTGGACCTTGACGACGTAGGGCGTGCCGGCGTCGCGGAGATCCTGCTCGCGGGCGCCCACCGAGGCCACCTGCGGGTGGGTGAAGACCGCCGAGGGCACGAACCGGTGGCTGGTGGCGCGCGGCGCGTCGGGGTGGAGCACGTTGTGCTGCACAACGCGCGCCTCGTGGTTCGCGACGTGCTTGAGCTGGTAGGGGGAGCTGACGTCGCCCAGCGCCCAGATGCCCTCGACCGGGGTGCGCTGGTACTCGTCGACCTCGACGCGACCGTCGTCGGTGAGCGCGAGGCCGGTCTTCTCGACGTCCATCCGGTCGCCGTTGGGTACGCGGCCGGTGGCGACGAGCAGCGCGTCGGCCTCGATGGTGGCGCCGCCGGGGCAGGTGAGCACGATCGTGCCGTCCTCGCGCTGCTCGGCGCCGGTCGGGGCGGCGTCGAGGTGGACGGTGAAGCGCTCCTGGGCGATTGCGGTGAACCGCTCGGTGACCAGCTCGTCCTGGTCACGCAGCAGCGCCGGTCCGCGGGTGACCACGGTGACCTCGACGCCGAGGGCGTCGAAGACGTGCGCGAACTCCGCGGCGATGTAGCCGCCGCCGACGACGACCATGCGGCGGGGGAGGTCCTCGAGGCGCATCACGTCGTCCGAGGTGTGGAACGGGACCCCGGAGTCGGCGATGACCGCGGGCACCGTCGGGCGTGACCCGGAGGCGATGACGATGCGGTCCGCGGTGATCGTCGTGGCCGCGGAGCCGTCGGTGGGGGCGACCGAGAGCTCGCGCTCACCGGTGAACGTCGCGTGGCCCTCGTAGAGGGTCACGTTCGGGGACTCGGTGGCCCGGTAGCGCCGCCCGCCGGCGGAGATGGGGTCGATGCGGCCGAACACCCGGTCGCGGATGTCGGACCAGCGGACCTTGTCGATGCTGGCGTCGACGCCGTACCGGCCGGCCTCGCGGACGGCCTCGGCGACGTCGGAGGCGTAGACGTACATCTTCGTCGGGATGCACCCGACGTTCAGGCACGTCCCGCCGAACACGCCGTGCTCGACGATCGCGACGTCCCAGCCGTCGAAGCGCTGATCGAGGATCGAGTTCCCCGAGCCCGAGCCGATGATCACGAGGTCGTGGTGCGTCACGGGAACCACGCTACTGAGGACGGTCCGGCGGGGCTCGTCCACGAGACCCAGTACCCCCTCTGGTCACCTTTGCGACGCAGCGTGACCGTCGCCGAACGGTTGCCGTGACGGCCGAACGGCGCCGCTCGTCGACCGCTCATCGCGCCTTACTCACTCGGCGGTGTCGTTTACCGACAGAAATCGACCGTTCATCGTCGCTCAGCGGGGCGAACTCCGACCGTTCGTCTTGTCGGGCCCGGCGAGCTCTGGTCAGGTTCTGCTCCGTCAGGCGCTAGGAGTTGCTCCGTACGACTCCGTCAGGGGGCCCGGCGGCAGCGGAACGTGAGGGGAGGGGTACATGCGGGGACGTGGGACGGCGGATCGGGTGGATCACGTGGCCGTGGCCTCCGGGGACCGGCGGAGCGGCACGGGCCGGCACCGCGCGGCGCCCGCGCCCCGGGCGATGAGCGGGACGGCCCTGGCGCGCCGGACGGTGCTGCTGGCGACGGCGGGTGTGGTCGTCCTCGCGGGGGTCGCGGTCGGGATGGTCGGGCTCGGGGGGAAGAGCTCGGCGACGGTGGAGCAGGGCGTCGCCGGGGTCGTCGTGGCCGGCCACGCCGGCTCCCGTGCGGTGAGCGGCTCCGACGGGTCGGAGGGGTCCGCCGGCTCGGACGGGTCCGGGGGCTCGGACGGCTCGGGTGGCTCCGGCGGCGACGTCGAGCAGGGTCGCGTCGTCGGTGGGAAGCGCGGCACCACCTCGGCCGCCCCGTGGGTCGTCTACCTCACCGACGCGTCGGGCTTCCAGTTCTGCGGCGGCACGCTGGTCACCCCGACCAAGGTCGTCACGGCCGCCCACTGCACCGCCTCCGCGTCCGACCGGAAGACCTTCGTCGTCGTGGGTCGCGACGACAAGCAGTCCCGGGCCGGCACCTCGGTCCCCGTCGTGAAGACCTGGGTGAGCCCGACGTTCACCGCGGTCGGCAACGGCCTCGACGTCTCGGTGCTCACGCTCGCGTCCCCGGTCGAGCAGGCGACGCTGCCGCTCGCCACGCCCTCGGACACCGCGCTCTACGCCCCGGCCACCGCGGCCACGATCTACGGCTGGGGCTCGACGTCGGAGAACGGGACCCCGTCGCGGTACCTGCTCTCCGCGACCGTCCCGATCCGGGACGACTCCTACTGCAAGACCAGTGCCTCGAACTTCGACCCGGGCCTGCTGACCTGCGCCGGCTACGACGACGGCGGTGTCGACACCTGCCAGGGCGACTCCGGGGGCCCGCTGGTGGTGGGCGGCAAGCTCGCCGGGATCACGAGCTTCGGCGACGGCTGCGCGCGGGCCGGCAAGCCGGGCTACTACACCCGCGTCGGCCCCAACGCGGCGGTGATCCAGAAGCAGCTGGCCTGAGGACGTCCTCGGCGGGCAGGTCGGGAGCGGGGGAGGAGGGCGGATCGGCGGGCAGGCCGGTCCGCCCTCGGCCGTTCACAGGGCAGGGGTGGTCACCACGCCCGTGGGGGCCGGCGGGGCAGGAAGTCGTAGGCCGTGCACAGCGCGAGGTAGGCGTCCTCGTGCTCGCCCGCACCGAGGTGGGCGCACGCGGTGCGCACGGCGGCGGCCGACGCCTCGGTGGCGGACGCGGCCCGGGGTGGCCGGTGGGCGTCCAGGCTCGCCCGGAGCATGCGCTCGAGCCGGCCGTCGCGGACGCCCTCGGCCAGGTCCCACAGGTTCCCCAGTGCCTGGAGGCCCGCGACGATCGCGATCGGGAGATCGAGCGGGGCGCCCTCGCGGCCGGGCAGGGGGCGGGGCTGCGAGACGGGGTGGGGCTGTGACACCGGGTGGGGCTGGGACACGGCGGAACCTTCCGGAGCCCAGACGGGCCGGGGGAGCAGGCGGCGGACGCGGTGGCTGCGCGGTCAACCATCACCGTGATCCGGGTCACGGGGCCTGTCCGGCAGATTCGCACGGCCGGGGGTGTCGCACAACGGCCCGGGGTGTGCCGGTCCCGCCCGCGAGATCGACACCGGCGGCGCCCATCTCCGGCAGGTAAGGCAGCCTCACCAGCGAGATGAAGGCCCTGCGGCCTGCTGCGTGACGAGCGCGGGGTCGAGCGCGAGCTGCTCTCGATCTCCGGCTACTGGCGCCGCAGCCTGGACGAGGAGGGCTTCCAGGCCGACAAGCGCGCGGGGAACGGGGTCGCGGCCTGACGCACCCGGTGAGCGGTGCCCCACATCTCAGCGACCGCTGAGATGTCGGGTCGGGGCGTCCGGTTAGGGTCGGCGCTCGTGACCTTCCCCTTCTCGGCCGTCGTCGGTCACCCGGACCTGCGGCTGGCCCTGCTGCTCTCGGCGGTGGACCCCGGGATCGGCGGCGTGCTCGTGCGCGGGGAGAAGGGGACCGCGAAGTCGACCATCGTGCGCGCCCTCGCCGGGCTGCTGCCCGACGTCGCGGTGCGCGCCGGGGACCGGTTCGGCGTGGACGTCGAGGCGGGCGAGGAGAGCCCGGACGGCCCGTTCGGCCCCGACGTCCCGGTCGAGCGGCGCGCGGCGCGGCTCGTCGAGCTGCCCGTCGGCGCCTCGGAGGACCGGCTGATCGGCTCGCTCGACCTGCAGGAGGTCCTCGCCCACGGCCGCGGCTCGGTGCAGCCCGGCCTGCTCGCGGCCGCGCACCGGGGCGTGCTCTACGTCGACGAGGTCAACCTGCTGCACGACCACCTCGTCGACCTCCTCCTCGACGCCGCCGCCTCGGGCCGCTCGCACGTGGAGCGCGACGGCGTCTCGTTCGCCCACCCCGCGCGGTTCCTGCTGGTCGGGACGATGAACCCCGAGGAGGGCGAGCTCCGGCCCCAGCTGCTCGACCGCTTCGGGCTGACCGTCGCGGTCGTCGCCTCCCGGGAGGTCGCCGAGCGCACCGAGGTGGTCCGACGCCGCCTCGCCCACGACGCCGACCCGGCCGGGTTCGCCGCCCGCTTCGCCGACGCCGAGGACGAGCTGCGCCGCCGGCTCGACGTCGCGCGGGGCCGGCTCGGGGCGGTCGTGCTGTCCGACCGCGAGCTCGTGCGGATCTCGGCGGTCTGCGCCGCGGTCGACGTCGACGGGATGCGCGCCGACGTCGTGCTCGCCCGTACGGCCGTCGCCCACGC
>JAICLN010000347.1 GCA_025925615.1 Actinomycetospora sp.
GCCCCCCCCGGGGGGCCCCGACCGCACGGAGATGGAGGAGATCCTCCGGCCGACCGGCTTCTACCGGGCGAAGACGAACTCGGTGATCTCGCTCGGTCAGGCGCTCGTCGAGAAGTTCGACGGCGAGGTCCCGGGTCGGCTGAAGGATCTCGTCACGCTCCCCGGTGTCGGCCGCAAGACCGCGAACGTCGTGCTCGGCAACGCGTTCGGCGTCCCGGGGATCACCGTCGACACCCACGTCGGCCGGCTCACGCGCCGCTGGGCGTGGACCGACTCCGAGGACCCGGTGGAGGTGGAGAAGCAGGTCGGGACGCTGATCGAGCGCAAGGACTGGACGATGCTGTCCCACCGCGTGATCTTCCACGGCCGCCGCGTCTGCCACGCGAAGAAGCCGGCGTGCGGGGCCTGCTCCCTGGCGAAGGACTGCCCCTCGGCCGGGATCGGGGAGAACGACCCGATCAGGGCCGCCAAGCTCGTGAAGGGGCCGGAGGCCGACCACCTCCTCGCCCTCGTCGGTCTCGAGCGGTGACGCGCACCGAGGTCGGATCGACCCTGATCGTGGTGATCCTGGTCGTCGTCGGGATCATCGCCCTCTGGCCCCGGGACTCCGGCGGGACCACGGCCCGGCCGCTGCCCAGCGCCGCGCCCACCGTGCGCAGTGACCCGGCCGAGCTCGCCGGCGCGCGGGCCGCCGCGGCTCTGCAGCCGTGTCCGGAATCTCCTCTCGGCGTACTGTCCTCGACTCCTGTCGGGACCCCCGCGGCCCCGGCGCCGCTGGCCGGGCTCACGCTCGACTGCCTCGGCGCCCCGGGCCGGGTCGACCTCGCCGCCGCCCTGCCCGGCCGGACCACGCTGGTGAACCTCTGGGCCTCGTGGTGCGGCCCGTGCCGGGAGGAGATCCCCGCCATCACCGCCTACGCGGGTGAGCCGGGGGCGGCCGCGGTGCTCGGCGTCGACGTCGCGGACGACCCGGCGGACGCGCTCGCGCTGCTCGGCCAGCTGGGTGCGCACTACCCGTCGGTGTCCGACCCGGGCCAGACCGTCGGCCGGCGCCTCGGGGCCGCGCCGGTGCTGCCCGCCAGCGTCCTGGTCCGCCCCGACGGCTCGGTCGTTCCGCTGCCCCCGCAGGTCTTCGCCTCGCCCACCGAGGTGCGCACCGCCGTCGACGGCGCGCTCGCGAAGGCGGCCGGGTGAGCACCCTGCTGCGCCCCGAGCTGGCGCCGCCGTGGCTCGTGCCGCTCGTCGTCGGGTGCGGGCGGGCCACGGCCGACGACATCCCGCTCCGGCGTCGACCCACGGACGACCCGGCGCGGGAGGCGGCGGTCCTGCTGCTCTTCGGCGAGTCCGACGCCGGGCCCGACCTCCTGCTCACCGAGCGGGCGGCCGAGCTGCGCGACCACGCCGGCCAGGCCGCGTTCCCCGGGGGCGGGCTCGAGCCCGCTGACGGCGAGGGGCTCGACGCGGCGATCACCGCGGCCCTGCGCGAGACGCAGGAGGAGACCGGCGCCGACTCGACGGGCATCGTCCCGCTCACGACGCTGCCGCCGCTGACGATCCCGGTCACCGGCTTCGCCGTGACCCCGGTGGTCGCGCACTGGGCGCACCCCGGTCCGGTCCGGGTGGTGGACCGGGCCGAGACGGCCGCCGTCGTGCGGGTCCCGCTCGCCGAGCTCACCGACCCGGCGCGCCGGTTCTCCGTCACCTCCCCCGGCGGCTACGTGGGCCCGGCGTTCGCCGTGCGTGGGCTGTTGGTGTGGGGTTTCACGGCACTGGTGCTGTCCTGGGTCCTGGACCTCGCGGGATGGACGATTCCGTGGGACACCTCGGACGTGCGCGATCTCGGTGAGGCGTGGGCGCGGCGCGGTGACGAACCGGCGGCTCGCCACGGTGACTATGTGGCGGCCCGCCGCCGTGACAACGGGGCGGCTCGCCGCCGCGACAACGGGGCGGCTCGCCGCCGTGAGGGAGACGCGATCCGATGAGCTGGGTCGACATCGTCGTCGTGCTGCTCGCGATCGCCGCGGCCGTCTCGGGCTGGCGGCACGGGCTCGCGGTCGCCGCGCTGTCCTTCCTGGGCGTCATCGGCGGGGCCCTGCTCGGGCTCAAGATCGCGCCGCTCGTCGTCGGGCTCTTCGAGGGGGACACCAGCCGCGTCGTCGTCAGCGTGCTCATCGTCATCGCGCTCGTGGCCCTCGGCGAGACCCTCGGGGTCTACCTCGGGCGGGCGCTGCGCGACCGGATGCGCCTGGGCGCCGTCCGGACCGTCGACTCGACGTTCGGCTCGATCCTGCAGGCGATCACCGCGCTCGTCGTGGCGTGGCTGATCGCCCTGCCGCTCGCCACGTCGTCGAACGTCGCCCTGTCCTCGGCGCTGAAGAACTCCTCGGTCCTCTCGACGGTCGACTCGGTGATGCCGACGCCGATCCGGGCGCTCCCCAACGAACTGCGCTCGATGTTCGACGCCTCGGGCTTCCCGGACGTGCTCTCCCCGTTCTCGTCCACGCCGGTCGCCGAGGTGCCCGCGCCGTCGCCGGAGCTGGTGAAGGACCCGGTCGTGCAGCGGGCGCGGGCGAGCGTGCTGAAGATCCGGGGCCGGGCGCCGTCGTGCTCGCGGGCGCTGGAGGGCACCGGCTTCGTCATCGGGGACCAGCGGGTGATGACGAACGCCCACGTGGTCGCCGGGACCAGCGACGTCTCGGTCGAGGTCCCGAAGGCCGGCGGCAGGTCGCAGACCGAGTCGGCGCGCGTCGTCTACTACGACGAGCAGGTCGACATCGCGGTCCTCGCGGTGCCGGACCTCGACGCGCGGGTGCTGCCCTTCAACTTCTCCGGGGCGCAGACCGGGGACAACGCCGTCGCGCTCGGCTACCCGCTCGACGGGCCGTTCTCCTCGAGCCCTGCCAAGATCCGGCAGCGCATCCAGCTGCGGGGGCCCGACATCTACGAGTCGTCCACCGTGACCCGCGACGTCTACACGATCCGCGGCACGGTCCGCTCCGGCAACTCGGGCGGGCCGCTGATCAACCCGCAGGGCCAGGTCATCGGCGTGGTGTTCGGCGCGGCCGTCGACCAGGGCGACACCGGCTTCGTCCTCACCGCCGACCAGGTGCGCGCCGCCCTCGACGCGGCGCCGCACGCGACCAGCCGGGTGTCGACGGGTAGCTGCGCTGCGTAGGTGGCCTTCGGCCCTGTGAGCACTTTCCGGGGCTATGACCCCGGAAAGTGCTCACAGGCTCCGAAGGAGCACCTGGGTGACGTGGCGCGGGGTCTCCTGGTGCGGGAAGTGACCGGCCCCGGGCACCGTCAGGAACTCGTGGTCGGTCGCGTAGCGGGCCGACGCCCGCGCCACGTCCTCGGGGACCCACGGGTCCGCGTCGCCGTGCAGCGTCGTGACCGGGACGTCGACCCGTCGGTCGATCGCGCGGGCGAAGCGGCCGCCGTCGGGACGCCCCTGGGAGCGCACCGCCCACCGGAAGTACTCGAGGGCGCAGTGCGAGGTCCGCGGGGTGAGGATCGCCGCCGCGTGCCGGGCGGCGACGCCGTCGAACTCCGGGGCGTCCGGCCAGGCCGGCCCGGCCCCGGCCGCCAGCAGCTCACCGGCCCGGGCACCGCCGTCCCGGCGCATCGCGCGCTCGGGGAGGCGGGGGAGCTGGAAGAACGCGACGTCGCGCAGCGCCGTGGCGTGACGCCAGGGTCGGTGGCGCACGGCGC
>JAICLN010000181.1 GCA_025925615.1 Actinomycetospora sp.
CACGCCGCGGGCACGATCGCGTCGAGGCGCGGGTGCTCCGGGGCCAGGACCAGGTACGTCGCGCCGAACAGGGTGTCGGGCCGCGTCGTGAACACCTCGATGTCCCGCTCGCCGCCGGAAGCTTCCCCCGTCGCTCCGCTCGCCCCGGAGACGGGGAACCGGACCTGCGCCCCCTGCGAGCGGCCGATCCAGTTGCGCTGCATCGCCTTGACCGAGTCGGGCCAGTCGACGCCGTCGAGGTCGTCGGCCAGGCGGTCGGCGTAGGCGGTGATCCGCATCATCCACTGACGCAGCCGACGCCGGAACACGGGGAAGTTGCCCCGCTCGGAGCGCCCGTCGGCGGTGACCTCCTCGTTGGAGAGCACCGTGCCCAGCGCCGGGCACCAGTTCACCGGCGCCTCGGCCAGGTAGGCCAGCCGGAACCCGTCCAGCACGCGGTCCTGCTCGGGACGCGACAGCGCCGACCAGGCGCGGCCGTCCGGCAGCAGGCGCGTGCCCGCGGCGAACTCGGCCTCCAGCTCGGCGATCGGCCGCGCGCGGTCCTGGTCCGGGTCGAACCACGACCCGTGGATCTGCAGGAAGATCCACTGGGTCCAGCGGTAGAACTCGATGTCGGTCGTCGCCACCGAGCGGCGCTTGTCGTGGCCCAGCCCCAGGCGACGGAGCTGCGCGCGGTAGCGCTCGATGTTCCCCTCGGTGGTGGCCCTCGGGTGCGTCCCGGTCTGCACCGCGTACTGCTCGGCGGGCAGCCCGAACGCGTCGAACCCCATCGTGTGCAGCACGGTGCGGCCGGTCATGCGCAGGAACCGGCCCAGCACGTCGGTCCCGATGAAGCCCAGCGGGTGCCCGACGTGCAGCCCCGCGCCGCTCGGGTACGGGAACATGTCCATCAGGTAGAACTTCTCGGCCGGGTCGAGCACCTCGCCGTCGGACAGCGGCCCGGACGGGTTGGGCGTCGCGAAGGTCTGCTCGGCGTCCCAGCGGTCCTGCCAGCGCGCCTCGATCTCGCCGGCCAGGGCGGCGGTGTAGCGGTAGGGCGGCACCCCGCGGCCGGGCTCGGAACCGTCGGACCCCGGGGTCTCGCTCCGGGCGACGTCGGGCTGGGCGGTCACGGCGTTCCTCCTGGTCACCACGGATGCGCTGCGCCCGGCGCCCGCGCGGGAACCGCGGCGACCGGGGCGGCCCGCACCGACGGGCCACGGCGACGGCGGACGTCTCGGCGGCCCCGATCTCGGCGACGAGCCCTCGAGGGCCGAGCCTACTCTGGGCACATGGTCGTCCCCGTGCTGGCCGCCGTGCTCATCGTCGCCGCCGCCGCCCTCCTCGTCGTCGGAGTTCTCGCCGCCGCGCACCGGCTGCCCCGCAACCGCGTGATCGGCGTGCGCACCAGCTGGACCATGGCCCGCGTCGACTCGTTCCGCCGGGCCAACCGGGTCGCCGCCCCCGCCTTCGTGGCCGCGGGCGTGGTGGGCGTCGCCGCCGGGGTCGTCGCGCTGCTGTCCCCGACGACGGCGGCCGCGGTCACCCTCCTCGTCGTGGGCCTCGTCGGGCTGGTCGGGCTGCTCGGGGTCGGCGGCAGCATCGGCGCGCGCTACGCCGCGGCGGACCGCACCGAGACCCTCGAGGCCGAGAGCCGCGCCTCCGGGCCCTGCACGCTCGGTGACGACACCGCGGAGACCGACGCCGCCGACAGCACGTGCGGCTCGACGGCCGGCGCCTGCGGCGGCGCGTGCTCGCTCTGCCCCCGCGCCGGGGCGGGCGCGGGCGAGCAGCAGGCCTGAACTACCAGCCCCAGCTGCCCGGGCCGCCCTTGAACGGCCCGACGACGTCGTGGGTGATCCACCCGCCGTAGAACCCGCCGGGCTGCGGGACCACGCGCTCGTCGCCGACGGTGATCATGTCGAGGGGCGCCGGGTAGAGCGCCACCCGGTCGGCGAGCTCGGGGTACGTCGCGCTCACGTCGCCCTCCGGGTACCACCAGCCGACGGCCTCGAGGGTCGCGCCCGGCACCACGATGTCGACGTACCGGGCGGTGCCCTTCCACTCGCACACCGTGCGGCGCTGTGCGGGCCGCAGCACGCCGTCCGCGAAGGCCGTGCGCCGCAGGTAGAACGTCGGCGGGTGGCTGGTCTCGAGGACCCGCACGAGGTCGGTGGTGTCGACGACGACGGTGCCGGCGTGCGTGACGACGGCCCGCCGGTGGTCCGGCTCGGCCCGCGGCGGGCGCGGGTAGTCCCACACCGACTCCTGGCCCGGCCCCGGCTGCTCCCGCGTGATCCGCACCCGGCGAGTGTGCGTGTGTTCCCGTGTCCTGGCACGGCAGGGACACAGCACGCCGATAGGGCACGAGGCCGCGCCTAATTGCGTGACGGCTCGGCGACGTGGGTGGCCAGCAGGGCGAGCGGGACGCCCTGGCGCCGGAGCACCCCGCCCCAGAGGTCGTGGCGGGGCGGCGCGAGCACGTCGTCGGGGAGCGCGGGCACGACGTACCAGTCGCCGCGCCCGATCTCGCCGTCGAGCTGCCCGCGGTCCCACCCGGAGTAGCCGGCGAAGATTCGCAGACCCCGGACCCGGGGCGCGAGGACGTCGGGGTCGCCGTCGAGGTCGACCAGCGCCACCGGGCCGCGCACCCCGACGACGCCCTCGGTCCGCGCCGGGTCCTCCCCGGTGCGCAGCGCCGCCAGGCACAGCGCGGTCTTCTGCTCCACGGGGCCCCCGACGAAGACCGCGCTCGGGCGCGTGGTGAACGGTCCCCACGCCGGCAGGACGTCGCCGACCGCGACCTCGCTGGGCCGGTTGAGCACGACGCCGAGGGTGCCCTCGGGCCGGTGGTCGATGACGAACACGACCGAACGGACGAAGTTCGGGTCGGTGAGGCCGGCACGCTCCTCGTTCCCTCCGCCACCCGACCATCGTGGCACCCCGCCCCGTCGTCGGGCAGCCGGGCCACCCGCCCGTCCCACCGATCGGTGGTCCCCACGACGGCGGGCGGCGGCCGCCCGGTCCGGGCATCCGAGTCCGTTCTCCGGGACGGACGCGTAGCGTTCCGGGTCGTGTCCGTCCCTCCCTCCGCACCCGATCAGGGGACGCGGGCACCCGTGGAGCCGGAGCGGGTACGACGGCGGGATCTGGCCGCCCATCCGGGCTTCCTGCGGTTGCTCATCATCCGCCTCGGGGCGCAGTGGGGCGACGGCGTCTTCCAGGCCGCACTCGGCGGCGCGGTGCTGTTCAACCCCGAGCGCCAGTCCGACCCGGTGCTCGTCGCCCTCGGACTCGCCGTCGTCCTCCTGCCGTACTCGTTCGTCGGTCCGTTCGCCGGCGCGCTGCTCGACCGCTGGGACCGGCGCCGGGTGTTCGTCGTCGCCGGGATCCTGCGGGCGGTGCTCACGCTGGCCACCGCCGCCGTCGTGGCCGCGGGGGTGACCGGGCCGGCGCTCTACCTCGGCGCGCTCGCGACCATCGGGGTCGGCCGCTTCGTCCAGGCGGGCCTGTCGGCGGCGCTGCCCAACGTCGTGGTGCCCCGGCGGCTGGTCGCGGCGAACTCGCTGGTGACCACGAGCGGCGCGGTCGCCGCGGCGATCGGGGCCTCGTGCGCCTTCGCGCTGACCGGGCTGATCGGCGCGGGTGACGCCGGGTCGGGGATCGCCACCGCGGCCTCCGTCATCGGCTCCCTCGTGATCGTCGGTGTGGCCCTCGGGTTCACGCGGGGCTCGCTGGGGCCGGACGACGCCGCCGGCACGGACACCGGCACCGTCCGGGCGCTGCGCGCCGTCGCCCGCGGGCTCGTGGACGGGGGGCGGGCGGCCCGGTCGGCACCCGGCGTCGTCGCCGCCTTCTGGGCGGTCGCCGCGCACCGGCTGGCGTTCGGCGTCGCGACGCTGGTGATGCTCATGCTGATGCGCAACGGCCTCTCCGACGCCGGACCGCTACGGGCCGGGGTGGCGGGCCTCGGTGAGACGGTCGTCGTCGCGGCCGCCGGGCTGGGCGTCGCCGCCGTCGTCACGCCGTGGCTGACGGCGCGGATCGGCCGGCCCGCGACGGTGCGGATCATGCTCGGACTCGCCGCGGCGGCGCTGCTCACGCTCGGGCTGCCGATGACCCTGCTCTCGGTCCTCGGTGCCTCCTTCGTCCTGGGACTCGTCGGGCAGACCATCAAGCTGTGCTCGGACGCGGCGGTCCAGCGCGAGGTCGACGACGCGCACCGCGGGCGGGTGTTCGCCCTCTCCGACACCGTCTTCAACGTCACCTACGTTCTCGCCGTCGCGGCGGCCGCCCTGTTCTCACCCCTCGACGGCCGCTCGGTGCCCCTGATCGTGACCTCGGCCGGCATCTACCTCCTCGGGCTGGTGGTGCACGAGATCGCGCTGCGGACCGGCCGTCACCCCGGCGACACCCGGGGTCCCGACGGCGGGTCCCGGCCGGCGGTCACGGTCGCGGTGCCCACGCAGAGCGCGGGTCGCGGGGTCTCGGCTCACGGCGGCACCCAGCCCGGCGCGCCCTCGGTCACGACCAGGTCCGCCGCCCCGTCGCCGTCGACGTCCGCGAGCAGCACGTCCCAGCGCGGCGACCCCGGGACGGACGTGGTGTAGGCCCGGTACGCCCCGCCGGCGGAGTCGACCAGCAGTTCCTCGGCCACGCCGTCGCCGTCGAGGTCGGCCACCGTGTCGCGGGTGGCCGGGTCGTGGTCGACGTCCACGACGCCGGCGTCGGGCACGCCGTCGCCGTCGGAGTCGACGTCCGCCCGGGCCGAACCCGCCCGTCCGCGCACGTCGGTGAACCGGATGCCGCCCCCGCCGGGCGCCGGCGCGTTCCACACCCCCCGCCCGGACGGGTCCGTGAACGCGCGCTCCGGGCGGCCGTCGTCGTCGAGGTCGAGCAGGGCGCGGTCGGCCTCACCGTCGCCGTCGGAGTCCCAGAGGGCGTCGTCGACCCTCCCGTCGCCGTCGAAGTCCAGGCGCACCGCGTCGGGCCGGTCCGCGACCGCGCCGCCGGGCAGGTCGAGGTCGGCGGGCGAGGCATGCCGGTGCACGGGGCCGTGGCCGGTGCCGAACCGGTAGTGCAGCGGGGACACGGGGTCTCGACGTCGGGCGCGGCGCTGCGGTTCCGGACCCGCCGTGGAGCCGTGTCAGGAAGGGGTCATCCTGACGTCGGATGTCAGTGATGGGCCATCGCTGACAACGGCTGTCAGTCGGCCGGGAGGATCCCCTCGGCCCGCGCCCACGCCAGCAGCTCCGCCTCGGCCTCGTCGCGCTCCAGCGGGCCCCGCTCGAGCCGGACGTCCTTGAGGTGGCGCCACGCCCGCCCGACGACGGGGCCCGGCTCGACCCCGAGCAGTTCCATGATCGCGTTGCCGTCGAGGTCGGGGCGGACCCGCGCGAGGTCCTCGGCCTCGGAGATCCGCGCGATCCGCTCCTCGAGGTCGTCGTAGGTGCGCTGCAGGCCCGCGGCCCGCCGCTTGTTGCGCGTGGTGGAGTCCGAGCGCACCAGCTGATGGAGCCGGTCGAGCAGCGGGCCGGCGTCGGTGACGTAGCGACGGACGGCCGAGTCGGTCCACTCGCCCTTGCCGTACCCGTGGAAGCGCAGGTGCAGGAACACGAGCTGCGAGACGTCCTCGACGAGCTGGCGCGGGTAGCGCAGCTCCCGCAGCCGCTTGCGCGTCATCTTCGCGCCGACCACCTCGTGGTGGTGGAAGCTGACGCGGTTGCCGGGCTCCACCCTGCGGGTCGCCGGCTTGCCGATGTCGTGCAGCAGCGCCGCGAGCCGCAGCGTGAGGTCCGGGCCGTCGGTCTCCCGGTCGATGGCCTGCTCCATCACCGTCAGCGAGTGCTCGTAGACGTCCTTGTGCTGGGCGTGCTCGTCGATCTCGAGGCGCATCGCGGGCACCTCGGGGAGCACGACGTCGGCGAGCCCGGTGTCGACCATGAGCTCGATCCCGCGGCGGGGGTGCGCGCCGAGCAGGAGCTTCGACAGCTCGGCCTGCACGCGTTCGACGGTGATCCGTGCGAGCTCGCCGGCCATCGCGGTCATGGCCTCCCGCACCCGCGGGGCCACCTCGAACCCGAGCTGCGAGACGAAGCGGGCCGCGCGCAGCAGCCGCAGCGGGTCGTCGTCGAAGGAGCGCTCCGGCTCCACCGGGGTGTCCAGCACGCCGCGGGCCAGCGCCGCGAGGCCGCCGCAGGGGTCGACGAAGGTCCGGTCGGGCAGCGACACCGCCATGGCGTTGGCGGTGAAGTCGCGCCGGACCAGGTCGCCCTCGACGGTGTCGCCGAACGCGACGACCGGGTTGCGGGAGACGCCGTCGTAGCGGTCGGCGCGGAACGTCGTGACCTCGAGGGTCACCCCGTGGCGCGCGAGGCCGATCGTGCCGAACTCGATCCCGGTGTCCCAGACGGCCTCCGCCCAGTGCGCGACGATCTTCTTGACCGCCGGCGGGCGGGCGTCGGTGGTGAAGTCGAGGTCGCTGGAGCTCCGCCCGAGCAGCGCGTCGCGGACGCTGCCGCCCACCAGGTAGAGCCGGTACCCGGCCTCGGCGAACCGACGACCGAGATCGTCGGCGACGGGGGAGTACCGCAGGAGCTCCACCACGGCAGTCTGACCGTCGTCCGGGGTCGCGCGCTGCGCATTCGGCGGCGTACCGGCGACTGACGACGACGTCGGCGAGGCGGTCTGGGCGGCTCCGGGCACGGCGAGACAGCTTATCCCGCGCCGTCCGGGGCCCCGTCCCACCGCCCCGTCCCACCGGCCCGCCCACCACCGCGTGACACCCCCCGCCGAGCGGTGGTGCGCCGTACGATCGCGGAATGCCCCCGTCGTCGCGACGCTCCGCCGACCGCCGTCGGCGCGGTCCGCGACGGCGGATGCGCACGGTCGACGAGTACTCGGCGGGCGGTCTCGTCGTCGACGCGGCCAGCAACTGCGCGGCGCTGATCGGTCGGCTCGACCGCCGCGGGCGCCTGCTGTGGTCCCTCCCGAAGGGCCACATCGAGGAGGGCGAGACCGCGGAACAGGCGGCGGTGCGCGAGGTCGAGGAGGAGACCGGCATCATCGCGGCCGTGCAGGCCCCGCTCGGCAGCATCGACTACTGGTTCGTCGCCGAGGACCGGCGCGTCCACAAGACGGTGCAGCACTTCCTGCTCTCGGCGACCGGCGGCGAGCTCTCCGACGCCGACGTCGAGGTCACCGAGGTGGCCTGGGTGCCCTTGGCCGACCTCGGGTCACGGCTGGCCTACGCCGACGAACGCCGGCTGGTGCGGCTGGCCGCGGAGATCCTGGAGGAGTCCGCGTGATCCCCCGGGGGCCCGCGCCGTCTCGCCGGGTCCTCGGGTCCGGTCCGGTCCGGCCGGCCGCGGTCGCGGTCGTCACCGGGCTCCTCGCCGTCCTCGCGGTCCTGCTCCCCGGGACCGGGTCCGCCCAGGACGCGCCCACCGGGACGGTCGCGGTCACCCTGGACACGACGACGCCCCGGGTCGTCACCGCCGACGGGCCCCCGGAGCTCGTCGTCTCCGGACACCTCGTCAACCGCGGGGCGGTCCCGGTCCGCGACGTCGGGGTGCGGGTGCAGCGCGGCGCGGCGGTGTCCACCGACCGGGAGGTCGGGCGGGCGCTCGACGGCTCGGTCTCCGCGGACGGCCCCGGGGGGGTGGCCCCCGGGTTCACCCCGGTCGCCGCCGACCTCGACCCCGGCGTCGACGTGCCGTTCACCCTCCATGTCCCGCTGGCCGGGCCCGCCGGCTCCACGCTGGCCCTCACGACGGCGGGCGTGTACCCGCTGGTCGTCGACGTCAACGGCACGCCGGGGACGGCCACGGCCGCCGCCCGGATGGCCTCGGTGCGGATGCTGCTGCCGGTCACCGGGGTGCCCGGGGCCGCCCCCGCCCCCGCCCCCGTGCCCGCGGCGGGGCGTGCCCCGACGGTGTCGCTGCTCTGGCCGCTGGCCGACCGGCCCCGGCGCCTCCCCGTCCCGCCCGGCGCGCCCGCGCTGCTCGCCGACGACACCCTCGCCGCGTCCTTCGCGCCCGGCGGACGTCTCGCGGGGCTGGTCGACGCCCTCGAGCGGGCCGCCCCGCTCGGCAGCCCCGCCGCGGCGTCGGTCTGCCTCGTGGTGGACGCCGATCTGCTCGAGACCGCCTCCGACATGAGCGGCGGCTACCAGGTCACCGCCCCGGGCGGGTCCCGCCCGGGCTCGGGCGCCGCCGCCGCGGGGGCCTGGCTCGCCTCGGTCCGGGACGCGGCCCGCGGCCGGTGCGTGCTCGCGCTGCCCTACGCCGACGCCGACCTGCTGGCGACGTCACGCGGCAACATGAGCGACCTGACGACGGCGGCGCGCACGCTCGGCGAGCGGCGCACCGCGGACCTCCTCGGCGTCGCGCCGGTGCCCGACGCGACCGTGCCCGCGGGCGGCCTGGTCGACGAGCGCAGTCTGGCCGACCTCGCGGGGGGCGGCGCCCGGTCCTTGGTCGTCGACGGGGCGACGCTCGCCGGTGGCGTCCCGACGGGCGGCGTCGGCCGGTTCGCCGGGGAGGGCGGCACCGCCCCGCTGGCACTGGCCACCG
>JAICLN010000376.1 GCA_025925615.1 Actinomycetospora sp.
GACAAGTTCCCGCGGATGGTCGACTACGTGATCCCGTCCGGGGTCCGGATCGGCGACGCCGACCGGGTCCGGCTGGGCGCCCACCTCGCCGAGGGCACCACGGTCATGCACGAGGGCTTCGTCAACTTCAACGCGGGCACGCTCGGCGTCTCGATGATCGAGGGCCGGGTCTCCGGCGGCGTCGTGGTCGGGGACGGGTCCGATGTGGGCGGCGGCGCGTCGATCATGGGCACGCTGTCCGGGGGCGGCAAGGAGGTCGTCTCGATCGGCGAGCGCTGCCTGCTCGGGGCGAACGCCGGGATCGGGATCTCCCTCGGCGACGACTGCGTGGTCGAGGCTGGGCTCTACGTCACCGCCGGGACGCGGGTCACACTGATGGAAGGGGAGCACGCCGATAGGAGCAGCGTCGTGAAGGCCGTGGAGCTCTCCGGGCGCTCCGGGCTGCTCCTGCGCCGGAACTCGACGACGGGGGCCGTGGAGGCCCTGCCGCGCACCGAGGGCGCGACGGTCGAGCTCAACGAGGCCCTGCACGCCAATTAGGTGCGCTTCGCGCCTGTGAGCACTTTCCGGGGCTATAACACCGGAAAGTGCTCACATGGGCGGAGCCCACCCCAGCGCCAGCATCAGCCGGGCCCGCACCTCGGGCTCGTCCAGCGACTCGCCGAACAGGTCGTGCAGCCGACCCATCCGGTACCGGACGGTCTGCGGGTGCACGTGCAGCTCCTCGGCCATCGCCTTCCGGTCGCCCATGTGCCGTAGCCAGGAGCGCAGCGTCTCCCGCAGCCGGTCGCGCGACGACGGCGCCGAGGCGTCCAGCGGTGCCAGGACCTGGTCCCCGAGCGCGTCGAGGAGCCGCCGGTCGCGATGGACGATGATCGCGTCGAGGTGGTCGGCGACGAAGACCGGGTCGTCGGAGAGCAGGTGCTCCTTGGTCAGCCGCGCGGCGATCTCCGCGAGGTCGAGGCTGCGGCCCAGGTGCTCGGGGGGCACGGCCGCCCCGACGGTGGCGTGGGCCCCGCGCAGCAGGCCGGTCAGCGCCGCCCGCTCGGCCGAGCGCGACCCGCTCGGGACCACGGCCCCGACGAGCGGCGGCCGGCGGATCGGCAGCGACCGCGCGTCGAGCCGGGACAGCGCGCGCCGCCCGACGGCGTCGTCGGGCTCGACGAGCACCACCGACACCGTCTCCGGCACCGGCCAGTCCGCCCGGCGGGCGGCCGCGCGCACCGCCGCCGGGTCCGTCGACTCCGAGAGCATCAGGTCGACGAGCTCGTCGCGGTGCCGTTCCCGCAGCGCGCCCACCTCCTCCTGCTCGAGCACGTAGCCGTGCGCGGAGGCGGAGGAGAGCTGGTCGACGAAGAAGAACACCGTCTCGGCCAGGGCGGCCAGCGCATCGGGCGCGAGCCCGACCTCGAGCGCCGCCCCCGACACGTGACGCCAGAAGACGCGGACCCCGATCTGGTAGACCGCGAGGAGATCGGGCAGGTCCCGACCCTCGCGCCACTGCGAGCGGCCGAGGTTCTCGAAGAACTCCCGCTCCCCCGGCCGGTCGATCGAGATGTCGTGGGCGAGCGAGATGATCCGGCCGAGGATCGCGAGGACGCCCGTCGCGACCTCCTGCTCGTGCTCGGCGAGGAACGCCGCGTAGTCCGGCACCCGCTCGGCGAGCGCATCGCGGACCTCGCCCATGAGGTCCGGGACACGTCGGCCGACGGCGGCGGAGAGGGCGTCGAGTGACGGCGCCGAGATCTCGGTCAAACCCCACCTCTGCCTTCTGACGGGCCGCGATGATGCGGGCGACCCTGCCCACTCGACGATAATCCGGCGCCATCTGTGTCGCGATGACAAATTCGGGTGTTCGAACTGATCGTCCGGGTCAAGACTTGTCGCGTCGCTCACAAGCACCATCGGGGCCATGGAGGAACGCTCGTCGGCCCTGGCCGACGGGGTGTCACGATTACGTGTCGCGGAGCGGGCGGAGAACTTCCCGGTCGCGCTGCGCGTGATCCCCGCCCGCCGTCGGCAGGTGCTGCACGCCGTCTACGACGTCGTCCGGACCGTCGACGACGTCGGCGACGAGGGCGGGGCCACCCCGGCCGAGCGCCTCGCGACGCTGGACGCCCTCGACGACGACCTCGACCGGGTCTTCGACGGCGCCCCGGCGCACACCCCCGTCGTCGCCGCCCTCGCCCCGCACGTCGGCCTCCTCCCGGCGGCGCCGTTCCACGACCTCGTCGAGGCGAACCGCGTCGACCAGACCGTCACCCGCTACGGCACCCGCGACGACCTGATCGGCTACTGCCGGCTCTCCGCGGTGCCGATCGGGCGGCTCGTCCTCGCCGCGTTCGAGGTGGTGCCCACGCCGGGGATGCTCGACGAGTCGGACCGCATCTGCACCGCCCTGCAGCTGCTCGAGCACCTCCAGGACGTGGCCGAGGACCGGGCCCGCGGTCGGGTGTACCTGCCGGCCGACGCCCGCGGGGCGGCCGGCGTCACCGAGGACGACCTCGACGCCGCGAGGGCCTCCCCCGCGCTGCGCCGGCTCGTGCTGGCCGAGTGCGCGGCGGCCCGCGCACTGCTCGCCGAGGGCACGCCCCTGCTCGCACGGCTCCGGGGCGCCGCTGCGCTCGCCGTCACCGGCTACGCCGCCGGAGGTGCCGCAGC
>JAICLN010000301.1 GCA_025925615.1 Actinomycetospora sp.
CGGTCCTCGGCGGCACGGTCCTCGGCGGCACGGTCCTCGGCGGCACGGTCCTCGGCGGCACGGTCCTCGGCGGCACGGTCCCCGACGGCGCGGTCCCCGGCGTCCTCGGCGGCGGGGTCCTGCTCCGCGGGGCTCTCCGGCCGGGCCGGGGCATCGGTGGAGGCGGCCGCCTCCGGGTCGTCCCCGTCGTCGACCGTGCCGACCCCGACGAGGCCGAGCGCGCCGGCGCCCCGGTGCTGGGCCTGCACCGGGGTGGACGGCATCCGCGCCTCGGGGATCGCCGTGCCCGCATCGTCGGGCGCCTCGTCGGGGAGCGACCACGCGGTCGCGGGCGTCGGGACGCCGTCGTCGGGACCCCGTCCGGCGTCGAGGGCCCGGCCGTCACCGAGACCGGGGCCGTCCCCGGACCCGCCGATCCCGGCCGGCACCGCCACGGGGGCCGACGGGCTGCCGACCGCGCGGGCGGTCCGGATGGCCTGTGCCCCGGACGCGGCGCGGGTCGGTCGGGACCGCACCGGCAGCAGCAGGGCGGCCAGGCCGAGCACGGCGTCGTGGGGGGCGCTCGGCACGACGAGGGCCCCCTCCCCCGCGGTGAGCTCGGCGAGACGGCGGGCCAGCGGCGTCGTGCGGTCGACGAGCACGTGCACGACGGGGTCGTGGAGCTGCTCGGGGCCGTCGGCCACCTCGGCCAGGGTCTCGCGCAGGGCGTGCTCCACGAGCTGGTCGAAGACGCCGCGGTCGACCACGACCTCGTGGTCCTCGGCCACCACGCGGGCCTCGTCGACCTCCTCGCCGGCGAGCTGGGCGCGGGCGCGCCGGATCCCGCGGCGCAGGCGCGCGGCCTCGCCACGCAGGTCGCGGGAGCCGCCCGTCGTGCGGGAGCCGGGGCTCGGGTCGTCGCCCGGGGCGCCGGCGGGGTCGAGGGAGCGCAGCTGTGCCCGCACGACGCCGAGCAGGAGCTGGTCGAGGCGGGTGCCGGTCGCGATCGGGCCGCGCGAGCCGATCTCCGCGCCCGACGCGGTCCGCCGCACCGGCCAGGTGGTGAGCCCGCCGCCGCGCGCGTCCAGGACGACGCTCTGGCCGCCGACCTCGATCTCGGCGGCGATCCGGTCGCCGACCAGCGACACCGGGCCGGGCAGCCACGCGGGCGCGGGGAGGCCGACGAGCGCGGTCGCTTCGGCGATCTCCTCGAAGCGCCGGCGCTCGGTGTCGGGCGGGGTCGCGACGACGAGGCGGGCCGGCCGGCCGCCGTCGGGGTCGCCGTCCTCGAGCAGGGACGCGAAGGCCTCGGCGAGGACGTCGACCGGGTCCGCGGGGCCCGCTCCATCGTCGTCGGAGGCCAACGGCACCCGCCGCGGCCGCAGGGAGCCGCCACCGGTCGAGCGGTCGATGTCGACCGCGACCAGCTCCGACGGCGTCACCTCGACGGCCATCACCCAGCTCGTCACCCGGTCCTCCTCGCCTCGCCGTCCGGCGTGGGTCCTTCCCGTCCCGACCTCCGGGCCCGTCGCCCGACCCCGGGCTCGGCCCGCGGCGCGTCCACGGTAATGGGGCCGTCACGGACCACCACCACCGGTGACGACAGGTCACCCGGCCGGGCACCTCGAGACCATGGTCGCCGTCACACCGGTGAGGCATGCTGACGCCGGCCGGTCCCGGGGCGGGATCGGTCCCACCCATTTCGGGGACGGCCGGCCCCCCGATCGATGACGCGGTCCGCGTACGGAGGCCCGATGAGCACACCCGACGCTCCCGGCACCACCGAGGCCGCGGCGCCGGGTCCCGTCGTCCGGCGCGGGGCGACGGTCGACGTCGGGGCCGCCGTGGCCCCGTTGTGGCGCGGGCTGGTCGCGTTCCGGGTGGTCGCCCTCGCGTACGCGGTGGTGAACGTCGTCCGCGACGTCGGGCTCTACGCGCGGCCCGCGCTCGGGATCGCGGTCCTGGCGTTCATGGCCGTCTGGACGCTCGTCACGAGCGTGGCCTACCTGCGCGGCGCCCGCCGCCTCGCCGTCGTCGACCTCGTGGTCACCGTGCTCACGACCATGAGCACGCTGGTCGTCGACGACCCGGCGCGCATCGCCGCGGGCGGCCCGGTCATCACGACCGTGTGGTCGGCGGGGGCGGTGCTCGCGGTCGCGATCGCGTACGGGATCCGGCCGGCGGTCGGTGCCGTGGCGGTGTCGGTCGGCGCGCTGTGGATCACGCGGCGAGCCCTCGACGCCGCGCTGCTCTCGGACGCGCAGCTGCTGCTCGTGGCGGGGGTGGCGGTCGGCTTCGCGGCGGTGGCGATGCGCCGGTCGGCCCGGCGGCTGCAGGAGGCGATCGCGACAGAGGCGGCCGCCGCCGAGCGGGAGCGGCTCGCCCGCGACATCCACGACGGCGTCCTGCAGGTCCTCGGGCTCATGCGCCGCCGCGGGCCGGCGCTGGGTGATCCCGAGCTGGTTCGGGCCGCCGCCGAACAGGAGGTGTCGCTGCGGCGGCTCATCACGCGCGGACCGGTCGGGCTCGACGGGCCCGACGACGAGGCGGTCGACCTCGGTGCGGCGCTCGGGGCGGCGCTGCCGGCGCGCGCCGTCCTCGCAGCGCCACCCGACCCGGTGTGCGTGCGCAGCGGCCTGGCCCGCCCGCTGCTGGCCGCGGTGCGCGAGGCCGCCGCGAACGCCGACGCCCACGCCGGCACGGACAGCGGGCTGTGGGTGCTGCTCGAGGACGAGGGGGACGCGGTGACGATCAGCGTGCGCGACGACGGGCCCGGCATCCCCGCCGGGCGCCTGGAGGACGCGGCGGCCCAGGGGCACCTCGGGATCGTGTCGTCGATCCGCGGGCGGCTCGGGGAGCTCGGGGGCACGGCGGAGCTGGTGACGGCGCCGGACGAGGGCGTCGAGTGGGAGCTGCGGGTGCCGCGGCGCGACGGCGAGGGGGCGGGCCGGTGAGCGTGCGGGTCATGGTGGTCGACGACCACCCGATGTGGCGCGAGGGCGTGGCGCGGGACCTCGGCGAGCGGGGTCTCGAGGTGGTCGCCACCGCGTCGGACGGGGCCGCCGCCGTGCGGATCGCGCCGGCGGTGCGACCCGACGTCGTGCTCATGGACCTCCGGATGCCGCAGCTCGACGGGGCGGAGGCGACGGCGGCGATCCTCGCGGCCCTGCCCGGCACCCGGATCCTGATCCTCTCCGCGAGCGCCGAGCAGGGCGACGTGCTCGGCGCCGTGCGGGCCGGGGCCTCCGGGTACCTCGTGAAGTCCGCGCAGGTCGCGGAGCTGGTCGACGCGGTGGAGCGCACCGCGGCGGGCCAGGCCGTCTTCGGCCCGGAGCTCGCCGGCCTGGTGCTCGGCGAGTTCCGGCGCCGGGAGCAGGCGGCCCGGGACTCGTCCGGACCCGCCGAACCCGCCGTCACCCCGCGCGAGACCGAGGTGCTGCGGCTGGTGGCCAAGGGCCTGACGGCGCGCCGGATCGCGGATCGCCTCGGACTCTCGCACCGCACCGTCGAGAACCACGTGCAGAACGTGCTGCGCAAGCTCCAGCTGACCAACCGGGTGGAGCTGGCCCGCTACGCGATCGAGCAGGGGCTCGATGCAGATTCCTGAGCTGACATGTCTGATTTGACCGGCCTCGCCGGGGCGCGGCTGCTGTGGGTCTTCGCCCGGGCCCGCCGCGTCACCTGGTTCGGCGCGGTGATGCTGGCGGTCTTCGGCATCGGCCTGGTCCTCGCCGTCGTCGGGGGCGACCCTCGCGTCATCCTGCTCAGGGACTCCTTCGTCACCGGGGGCGTCGGCGTCGTCTTCCTGCTCTCGCTGCTCGCGGCCCGGCCCCTGACCTTCGCGGCCCTGCAGTCCTGGCAGCCCGCAAAGGCCGCCGAGCTCGACGCGATGGGGGACGACGCGCCGGGGGTCCGGCGGACCTTCCGGGTCAGCGCGGTCGTCTGGGGCGTCGGTCTGCTCCTGGAGGCCGGCCTGCGGATGCCGCTGATCTACGTCCTGCCGGTCGATGTGGCGGTCGGCGCCTCGACGGGGATGCAGATCGTCGCCTTCACCGCCCTCGGGGTCCGGAACGCGGTCTACCCGATCCGCGCCGAGCGGCGCCTCTCCGCCGAGGCCGGCTCGTGACGCCCGACGTCCGTCCCGCAACCGCCACCGACACCTCGGCGGCGGTCGCCGTGCTCGCCCGGGCCTTCGACGAGCACGTCGTCTACCGGTGGGTCCTGCCCGAGGACGGGGCCCGCCGGCGGCGGCTGCCGGGGCTGATGCACACGATGGTCGTGACGATGTACGGCGACGCGGGTCCGCTCGACGTGGTCGGCGAGCCCGGGTCGCTGGTGGGCGCGGCGGCCTGGCACCGGCCGGGCGCCGTGGACCCGGGTGGTCTGCGGATGGTGCGCGGGGTGGCGGGGATCGCGTGGGCCACCCGGACCCGGCTCGTCGACTGGTCGCGTCTCGGGGCGGCGCTGGAGGAGATGCGGCCCGCCGAGCCGCACTGGTACCTCTTCCACGTCGGGGCCGAGCCGTCGGCGCAGGGGCGCGGAGTGGGGTCCGCGCTGGTCCGGCGGGGCCTCGAGCGGGTGGACGCCGACGGCGTCGCCGCCCACCTCGAGTGCGCGCCCGACCTCGTCGGCTACTACGCGCGGTTCGGGTTCGCCGAGGTCGACGTGGTGCCGCTGCGGGGCCTGGAGCTCGTCACGATGACCCGGTGCGCTCCGCGCTCGTGAGCACTTTCCGGGGCTATAGCCCCGGAAAGTGCTCACGAGGCCGAAGGCCACCTAGTTGAGGTACGCCCGCCAGGCCCTGGCATGCCGGGCGAGGCGGGGGGCGTCGCGGGGGAGCCGCTGCGCCCACTCGTCGAGCAGCCGGGCGGCCGCGAGGTGGTCACCACGGTGGCCCCGCGTGACGGCGAGCTCCAGGACCTCGTCCGCCCCCACGCCGGCGAGCAGCAGCCGGGCCTCGA
>JAICLN010000259.1 GCA_025925615.1 Actinomycetospora sp.
CCGGCAGGTCGTGGGTCGTCGCCGGCGGCGTCGGGGTGGGTGGGGCCGGGGCCGGCGGCACCGGCTCGGCGGCCGCCGCGGCGAGGATGTTCGCGCGCAGCGTCGAGGGGGGCTCCACCGGCGGCAGCGCGTGGGCCAGCGCCGCCATCGTCGCGTGGGTCTCGGAGAGCAGCGCGCGGCAGACCGTGCACTCGCGCAGGTGCTCGGCGACCCGGCCCTCCTCGTCGGGCTCGAGGGCGTGCAGGGCCCGCCCGACGACGTCGGCGGCGAGCTCGCCGGGCAGGTCGCCCGACCCGTGTTCCGTTCCGTTGGTCGTGCTCACCACGTGTCCCCCAGCAGCTCGAGGCCGGAGGTACCCAGGACCGGGGCGAGCAGCACCCGCAACTTCGCGACGCCGGTGAACATGCGCGACTTCACCGTCCCGATCGGCACCCCGGTGATCGAGGCGACCTCACGTTGGGTGTAGCCGCCGTAGTAGGCGAGGCCGAGGGCCTGGCGCTGCTCGCTCGGCAGGTGGTGCAGCGCGGCGCGGACGTGCTCGGCGATGATCGAGCCGAGCGCGGCGCGGTCGGCCGACGGCTGGACCGCGGAGCCGGCGTCGTCGGGCTCCTCGGTCGGCACGTGGTGACGACGGCGGGTGGCCTCGCGCCGGACGGCGTCGACCGCCTTGTGGTGCACCAGGGTGAGCAGCCAGCTCACGACACTGCCCCTGGTCCGGTCGAACCGCCCCGGATCGCGCCACAGCACGAGGAAGACGTCCGGGACGACGTCCTCGGCGAGGCTCGCGTCCGCGCAGATCCGGCGGGCGAGGGAGAACGCGGCGCGGCCGTGGCGGCCGTAGAGGACGTCGAGGGCGGCGGTGTCCCGATCGGCGAGCCGGGCCACCAGATCGGCGTCGGTGACGTCCGCATCCGGACCTGCCCCGTGCGCCGGCGCGGGCCGGTCGTCGACCGGGGCGGTCTGCGCGGGTGCAGTCCCCGGGGTGGAGGGCGGGGTCATGGTGGGCGGTCTCCTCTCCCCGCCGCGTTCGTCGCGCCGGAGACGTGCAGGTCTTCGTCCCTCCGGCCGCATGCGGTTCGGTGGATCGGAGGACCCCGTGCCCCCTCCGCCCGGAGGGGCCCGGGCCGCCCGCTCACGCGGGGGCGGTGGTGACCAGCGCCATCTAGGGTCGGGCGAGACGGGTCAGGAGCGCGCTTCGACGAGTGCGCCGGCGGACCGGAAGGCCCGCAGCTTCTCGGACGAGGAAGGGGCGGAGCGCTCTCATGGCAGGACAGTGGTTCGAGTCGGTGGCGGAGGCACAGCGCCGCGCGAAGAAGCGACTGCCGAAGTCGGTCTACGGCGCGCTGGTGGCCGGCAGCGAGGCCGGGGTCACGCTCGACGACAACACCGGCGCCTTCCGGGAGCTGGGGTTCGCCCCGCACGTGGCGGATCTGCCGCACGAGCGTTCGCTCACGACGACGATCATGGGGCAGGAGATCTCCATGCCCGTCATGATCTCGCCGACCGGCGTGCAGGCGGTCAACCCCGAGGGCGAGGTCGCCGTCGCCCGGGCCGCCGCCTCGCGCGGCACGGCGATGGGCCTGTCGTCGTTCGCCAGCCGCTCGATCGAGGACGTCTGCACGGCCAACGACAAGACCTTCTTCCAGATGTACTGGGTGGGCGACCGCGAGACGCTGGCCGCCCGGGCCGAGCGCGCCAAGCGGGCCGGCGCGAAGGGACTGATCGTCACCCTCGACTGGTCGTTCTCCCACAGCCGCGACTGGGGCAGCCCGTCCATCCCGGAGAAGATGGACTGGAAGACGATCCTCAAGTACATCCCCGAGGGCGCCATGCGGCCGCGCTGGGGCATCGAGTTCCTGCGCAGCGGCAAGATCCCGGACCTGACGGTGCCCAACATCCCCGTCGACGGGGGCGAGCCGCCGACGTTCTTCGGCGCCTACGGCCAGTGGATGTTCACCCCGCCGGCCACCTGGGCCGACGTGGCCTGGCTGCGCGAGCAGTGGGGCACGGACTCGCCGTTCTGCGTCAAGGGCATCACGCGGGCCGACGACGCCAAGCGCGCCGTCGACGCGGGCGCCACCGCCGTCCAGGTCTCCAACCACGGCGGCAACAACCTCGACTCCACCCCGGCCCCGATCCGGCTGCTGCCCGGGATCGTCGAGGCGGTCGGGCGTGACGTCGAGGTGATCATGGACGGCGGCGTGCGTCGCGGTTCGGACGTGGTCAAGGCGCTCGCCCTGGGCGCGAAGGCCGTCGCGATCGGGCGCGCCTACCTGTGGGGCCTGGCCGCGGCCGGCGAGGAGGGCGTGGGCAACGTCCTGGACATCCTGCGCGCGGGGATCGACTCCGGTCTGCTCGGGCTGGGCAGGAAGTCGGTGCAGGAGCTGGCCCCCGAGGACCTGCTGATCCCGCCGACCTTCACGCGGACGGCGAACAACTCGTAGGTCCGGCACGCGCCCCGGTCCGGTATCGAGCGAAGGGCACCCTCGGTCGGCTGGATCGACCGAAGGTGCCCTTCGCTCAGCACGGCCAGGCCCGGACACACGAACGCCGGGCGCTCCCGTGGTGGGAGGCCCGGCGTGGCGGTAGCGGTGGGATTCGAACCCACGGTGGGCAGAACCCACACACGCTTTCGAGGCGTGCTCCTTTGGCCGCTCGGACACGCTACCGGGAGCAATGTTACGGAAGCCCCGCCTCGTCGTCGCGACCCCCCCGACCCCCGCGGAACCACCCTAGGAGGAGCCCCGCGCACTCCGCCTCGCGCACCCCGCCGAGCACCTCCGGACGGTGGGTCAGGCGCCGGTCGCGCACGACGTCCCACAGCGAGCCGACCGCCCCCGTCCGCGGCTCCCAGGCCCCGAACACGATCCGGTCGACGCGGGCGAGCACCGCCGCCCCGGCACACATCGTGCAGGGCTCGAGCGTGACGGCGAGCGTGCAACCGGTCAGCCGCCAGCCCTCGCCGTGCACCCCCGCGGCGGCCCGCAGCGCCACGATCTCGGCGTGCGCGGTCGGGTCCCCGGTGGCCTCGCGCGCGTTGGTGGCGCACGCCAGCTCGCGACCGGCCGCGTCGACGACGACCGCACCCACCGGCACGTCGTCGGGATCCGATCCGGCCGCGACCTCGAGCGCCCGGCCGATCAGGAGCTCAGGACGCAGGCGCGGTCTCCACGACCTTGGCCAGCTCGTCGGCGAACCCGCAGCGGCGGGCGATCGCGGTGAGCTGCTCGTCCGGGTAGAGGTCGATCTCGTCGACCAGCACGGCGAGCTCGTCGGCCGGGACCCCGAGGTCGGCCAGCATCCCGAGGTCGCCCTCGGGCCACGGGTCGTCGTCGACCTCGTCCTCGTCGGGCACGTCGAGCCGGAGGAGGTCCAGGACGTCGGCCGCGACGTCGTAGTCCAGCGCGGCGACGGCGTCCGAGAGCAGCAGCGAGACCCCACCCGGGACGGGGCGCACCAGGACGAAGAACTCGTCGTCCACGTCGAGCAGGCCGAGGACCGCGCCGGTGGAGCGCAGCGCGCGCAGGGCGGTGATCGCGGCGTCGAGGTCGGCCAGCGCAGCACGGTCCATGGACACCGCGCGCCAGCGGCCCTCCTCACGGGTGACCGCGACCGCCCAGCCGTCGAGGGGCACGACGGTGCCGGGCCCACCCTTGGACCCACCACGCGGCGCTGCCTGCGCACCCTGACCAGCCATGGTGACCACGGTAGGTGCGCAGAGTCCACCTCGGAAAGGGAGTTGGCGACGCACCCCCCGAATCGACACCTTCTGCGCGCCGGGCGGTCGCCCCCCGGAGGCCGGGGGTGCAGGATCGGGGCGTGAGCACGTCCTCGGAGACCCGCTCGGGCCCCGACACCCCGTCGGGTCGGACCGCGGGCCGCCGCCGCGCCGCGCACCGTGCTCCGGAGCGCGCGCTGCTGTCCGAGGCGCGCGCCCTGCAGCCGGACACGATCGCGCTGCGCCGCACCCTGCACCGCCACCCCGAGCTCGGGCTGGACCTGCCGACCACCCAGGCCGCGGTGCTCGCCGCCCTCCGCGACCTGCCCCTGGCGCTGACGACGGGACGCGCCGCCAGCTCCGTCGTCGCCACCCTCACCGGCAACCGTCCGGGCCCGTCGGTCCTGCTGCGGGCCGACATGGACGCGCTGCCGCTGCAGGAGGAGAGCGGGCTCGAGCACGCCTCGCACATCGACGGGGCGATGCACGCCTGCGGGCACGACCTGCACACGGCGATGCTCGCCTCCGCCGCGCGCCTGCTCGCGAACCGCCGCGAGCGCCTCGCCGGCACGGTCGTGTTCATGTTCCAGCCGGGTGAGGAGAGCAAGCACGGCGCGCTCGCGATGATCTCCGAGGGCCTGCTCGAGGCGGGCGGCAGCCGCCCCGCGTCGGCGCTGGCGCTGCACGTCACCTCGCGGCTGGCCTCGGGCACGCTGCAGACCCGCGCGGACTCGATCATGGCCTCGTCCGACGACTTCAGCGTCACCGTGCACGGCGCCGGCGGCCACGCGTCGGCCCCGCACGACGCGCTCGACCCGGTGCCCGCCGCGGCGGCGATGGTCGGCGCGCTGCACACCATGACGAGCCGGCGGGTGAGCGCGTTCGAGCCCGCGGTGCTGACCATCGCCCACCTGACGGCCGGCACGACCACGAACGTCATCCCCGAGACGGCGGTCCTCGAGGGCACGGTGCGCACGCTGTCCGAGTCCTCCCGCGAGACGCTGCTGACCGAGCTGCGGCGGGTCTGCACGGGGGTCGCCGAGGCCTACGGCTGCACGGCGACGGTGGAGATCGACCACGGCTACCCGGTGACGGTGAACGACGCGGCCGTGGCGGACCGGGTGGCCGACGTGGGGCGCTCGGTGCTGGGTTCGCGGTTCGTGGAGCCGATGCCCGACCCGATCATGGGCTCGGAGGACTTCTCGTACGTGCTCGCCCGGGTACCCGGCGCGCTCGCGTTCCTCGGCGCGTGCCCCAGCGGGACCGACCCGTCCGAGGCGCCGCCGAACCACTCCAACCGCGTGGTCTTCGACGAGGACGCGATGGTGCCCGGTGTCGCGCTCTACGCCGGCTACGCCCTGGAGTCGTTGCGCGCGTCATGACCCGCGAGGCCGTACCACGCGCGCGCACACGGGCGAGTGGTGGTCACCTGTCCGTGTCGTCCTACGCTCGGGCGTCGTGGGGACTCCGGAGGTGGACAGCGGCGCCGTCCTGGCCGCCGCGCTGCAGCGGCCCGTCTGCGTGCTCGGGCTCGGGCTGATCGGCGGCTCGCTGCTGCGGGCCGTCGAGGACGCCGGCCGCGAGGCGTGGGGGGCGTCGGCCTCGACGACGACGGCCGAGAAGGCCCGCGCCGACGGCTACGACGTCGCCGACGACGTCGCGAGCGCGGTCCGCCGCGCCGCGGAGGCCGACGCGCTCGTCGTCGTCGCGGTCCCGCTGACGGCGATGGACGACGTCCTCGCCGTGGTGGGGCGCGAGGCGCCGGGGTGCCGGCTCACCGACGTCACGAGCGTCAAGGAGCCGGTGACGGACGCCGTCGGGCGCCGGGTCCCGGGCGCCCGCTTCGTCGGCGGGCACCCGATGACCGGCACCGAGTTCTCCGGCTGGGACGCGGGCTCGCTGCAGCTCTTCCACGACAAGGTGTGGGTCGTCGCCACCGACGACGACACCGACCTCGAGGTGTGGACCGACGTCGTCGCGCTCGCGCTCGCCTGCGGCGCCACTGTGGTGCCCGCCGCGTCCGACGAGCACGACGTGGCCGTCGCCCGCGTCTCCCACCTGCCGCACCTGCTGGCCGCGGTGCTCGCCGCCGTCGGCGCCGACGGTGGCGAGCTGGCGCTGGCCCTGGCGGCCGGGTCGTTCACCGACGGGACCCGGGTGGCCGCGACCCGCCCCGAGCTGACGGCCGCGATGTGCGAGGGCAACCGGGCGGCGCTGCTGGCCGCGCTCGACGACGCCCTCGGCCGGCTCGGCGCCGCCCGCGGCTCGCTCGCCTCGACCGGCGGGCTGCGCGCGACCCTCACCGCGGGCCACGACGGCCGGGCCTCGCTCGACGCCGCTCGCCTGGACCGGCGCGA
>JAICLN010000217.1 GCA_025925615.1 Actinomycetospora sp.
ACCCCGGTGCCGCTCCAGCGTCGCGAGGGCCCGCCGGTCGAGGGCCGGAGGCCGACGATCCCGGTGAACGCGGCGGGGATCCGGACCGAGGCGCCGGTGTCGGTGCCGAGGCCGGCGGGCACGAGGCGCGCGGCGATGGCCGCCGCGGTGCCGCCCGAGGAGCCGCCGGGGATGCGCGAGGGGTCGTAGGGGTTCCGGGTGATCGCGGCGCCGGGCGCGAGGTTCGTCGTCGTGATGCCGAACGCCATCTCGTGCATCGTCGACTTCCCGACGACGATCGCGCCGGCCGCCCGCAGCGGGGCGAGCACCGCGGCGTCGGCGGTGGGGCGGAGGTCGCGCAGGGCCGGCGTGCCGCCCGTCGTCGGGAGCGACGCGGTGTTGATGTTGTCCTTGACCAGCAGCGGGAGCCCCGCGAGGGGGCCGAGCGCGGCGCCCGCCGCACGGTCGGCGTCGACCCGCGTGGCCGCTTCCCGGGCGCCGTCGCGGTCGCGGGCGACCACCGCCCCGAGGTCGGTCCGTGCGTCGATCCGTGCGAGGACGGCGTCGACCACGGCGAGGGCGGAGGTCTCGCCCCGGGCGACGGCGGTGACCACCTCGGTGGCGGTCGAGGACTGGTGCTCGTTCGCGTGCACAAGCGCTCCCGACGGACTGGGGCCGGTCACCCTACCGGGTGGGGGCCGTCGGTGTGGAGTCCGTCACCCTCTCGTCGCCCTGGCGTCAGCGAGGCCCCGGCGTCAGCGGGATGCGCGGTGCCAGCGCACGACGTGGACGGCGACGTCGGTGAGGTGCTCGGCGTCGAGCTCGTGGCGCCGCCGGTCGGCCTCGGTGGCCGCTCCGATCCCGTCGAACGGCCCGTGGGAGTCGACGGCGCCCGTCGCGGGATCGGCCACCACGACGACGTAGCCGTCGCACGCGTCGATGTCGTGCACCCGCTCGAGCAGCATCTCGGTGATCGTCACGTTCGTCCTCCGCGCCTACACGGTTCCGTTATCCGGTCGTGATGTCGCGCTGCGAGACCGTGGCGTTACATTCCGGAGGGCTCGGATTCCAGTGACTGAGGGGCCGGTCCCCGGAGCGCACCCGCAGGGCGGTCAGGCGGCCCCGCGCAGGCCCGCCCCGACGGTGTGCAGGTGCGCGAGGACCTGGCCGTAGGAACGGATCGCGGTGGTCTGCGCGTAGCCGAGACCGTGCGCCTCGCAGTAGGCACGCACCAGTGGCTGGGCCCGGCGCAGGTTCGGGCGCGGCATCCGGGGGAAGAGGTGGTGCTCGATCTGGTAGTTCAGACCACCGAGCGCGTAATCGACGACGCGGCCGCCACGGACGTTGCGCGAAGTCAGGACCTGCTTGTGCAGGTGGTCGAGCCGCTGTCCCGGGGCGATCATCGGCATGCCTTTGTGGTTGGGGGCGAAGGCCAGACCCATGTAGAGGCCCCACACACCCTGGTGGACCACGATGAACACGACCGCCTGCAGGGGGGTCAACATCCAGAACACGGCGGTGAGGTAGCCGAGGACGTGCGCGACGAGCAGGCCCATCTCCAGGCGCGGGGCCGGGACCTCGCGCCGCCAGGCGGCCTGGGCTGCGGCGACGTGCAGGTTCCACCCCTCGAGCAGCAGCAGCGGGAAGAACATCAGCGCCTGGTGGGCCACGACCCACCCGGCCAGACCGGTCCTCCCCGCCGCCTGGGCTCGGCTGAACGCCAGCAGGGGGATGTCGATGTCGGGGTCGACGTCCTCGTGGTTCGGGTGGGCGTGGTGCTCGTTGTGCTTGCCGACCCAGGCGCCGAAGCTCATCCCGACCAGCGCGCCGTGCAGGTGCCCGACGACGTCGTTGGCGCGCTTGGTCCGGAAGATCTGGCGGTGCCCGGCGTCGTGACCGATGTAGGCGAGCTGCGTGGACACCACCCCGGCGAACACCGCGGTCAGCAGCTGCCACCAGGACGCGCCCAAGATCGTGAACATCGTGACGGCTACGGCGACCAGGCCGGCGTTGATCGCGAACATGGCGACGTAGGACCCGCGTCGACGCTGCAGCAGGCCGGCCTGCTTGATCGTGGTGGAGAGCTCGGAGAAATCGCCGCCCTGTGGTGGGCCGGCCGTCTCGTCGCCGGTCGGCGTGCTCGAAGGGAGGGGCAGGATCGTCGTCATGCGCACGCTTTCAGTGGAGGCGGTCCGGGCGAACCGGCAGTGAGGGAGACACGCGAGGGGTCGCGTCTCTGCACCGCAGGTCCGGGCGGGCGTCGAGAACACCGAGAGAAGGGCAGGCCGGGGTATCTCGCTCCACCGGCACGATCGACGGCGTGACCGTCCCACCCGAGGGTACGTGGGTCGCGCCCCGCGCGCTCCTCGTGGTCGCCGACACACCCCTCGGGGCCGAGGTGATCACCGCCCGGACCGGGACTCCATGTCCGATGGCACCGTGAAGTGGTTCAACGCTGAGAAGGGCTTCGGCTTCATCGCCCCCGACGACGGGACCAAGGACGTCTCCGTCCACTACTCCTCGATCGAGTCCTCCGGGTACAAGTCCCTCGAGGAGAACCAGCGAGTGACCTTCACGTCCTCGCAGGGCCAGAAGGGCATGCAGGCCGATTCGGTCCGCGTCGTCTGACGTCCCGGCCGAGGCCTCCGGACCGCCGCGCCCGGGACGGACGACGGTCAGGCGGCCACGGGCCGCTGTCCGGCGGGCCGGTCGAGGAGGCCGCGGAGCTCGGCGACGAAACGCTCCGGCTGCTCCACGTGGGGCAGGTGCCCACAGCAGGGGAAGAGCGCGAGACGACCCCGGGGCAGCCGGGCCACCGCGTCGCGGCCCTGGTGGGCGGGGAGGACGAGATCGCACGCCCCCCAGATGACGAGGCTCGGCGCCGTCAGGGAGTGGAGCCGGTCGAGCAGGACCTCGCGCTGCCCCTGCGCGTCGAACAGCGCGCGAGCCAGGGCGGTGGACGCCTCGAGCTGTCCCGGTCGGCGTCCGAGGGCGTGGGCCTCGGCGACGAAGTCGGCGGGCACCCGCCAGGGCTGGGCGAACAGCATCGCCACCGACGACATCGTGCGGAGCAGGTGCCCGCCGGGCAGCCGGCTGAGCTTGATCGCGTACTCGCCGACGCCGGGCAGGGTGTCCAGCGCGATGAGCGGATTCACCGAGCGCCCGAGGCCCGCCGCGGCCACCAGGGTCAGGGTGCGGACGCGGGCCGGGTCGGCCAGCGCGAGGTGCAGCGCCACCGCACCACCGACCGAGTGCCCGACGAGATCGACGGGGCCGGCGCCGAGAGCGTCGAGGAAGTCGGTGACCAGGGGCGCCAGGTCCCGGCTCGGCGCGTACCCCTCGGTGGGCGGTGCGATCCCCCCGTGGCCCGGCAGGCTCACGGCGATCACCCGCCGGGTCCGGCCGAGGGCCGGCATGACGCGTCGCCAGCTGGCGGCGTTCTGCTCGTGACCGTGGAGCATCAGCAGGACCGGTCCGCGACCGGCCTCGAGGTACGGCGTCTCGACCCCGCGAACCGTCACCCGCCGCTCCCGCACGGCGGGCTCGGCGTCGCCCCGCCCCCGTCGGTGCGCGGAGCGCGGCATCCGGGCTGACAATGCGGGAACGATCGACATGGGGGCCCCCTGGATTCCGAACGGAAACGACCGCACGTCGTCGGGGCCGGGACGACGTCGATCTGTCTACCCCGTCGACGCCCGCGGCACCCGGGCCGAGGGAACATGTTTTCCGAGGGTTGGTAACCCGACCAGCTGCTCAGCGGAATGACCGGTCGGGCAGAGACGGGCCGCGGGCGCCGACCGACAGCCACCACCGGACGACGTCGCCCTTCGAGCAGCCCTCGCGGTCGACGACCTCGAACTCCGGACCTTCTGCGGCCATCACCTCGCGCAGCCCGTCGGCCAGACTCCGCGGGTCGCCCGGCGTCGTGAACGTGACGAGGGGGTGGTCGGCCAGGTCGCCCGCGAGCCCGGTCTCGGGCGTCGTCACCACCCGGGCGCCGTGCGCCAGCCCCTCGACCAGCGGCAGCCCGATCTGCTCGCGCCAGCGCCGGAGCCGGACCGAGGGCATGGCGACCACCGCGCTGGAGCGCAGGAGGTCGTGGATCCCCGACCGCGGCAACCTCGTCCGGACCGAGACCCCGGCCGGCAGCTCCGGCTCGGCACCGCCGTCGGGGTCGGCCACGACCAGCCGCCAGCCCCGGTCGGCCCCGCCGGCCATCGCCCACGCCGTCATGAGGACCCCGAAGCCCTTGCGCTCGCTGGGGGCGCCGAGGAACAGGATCGTGGGGTCGCGGGGTCCGCGGGCGGGCGCCGGTCCGCACACCCGGCACGGGCCGAGCTGGGCGGGCAGGACCGTGTGCCGGGTCCGGCGCAGGGACCACCCGAAGGCCCGCCGGTAGTTCTCGGATGCGCCCGACGTCCCGAACACGACGACGTCGAGCAGGAGCACCGAGACCCCGACGACCGCGGTCACGACCCGCGCCGCCACCGCGCTCACCCAGGGGTGCGCGTCCAGCGAGCGGGGGCTCACGCGGACGCGGGCGTCGAGGTTCTCGATCGCGTACGTCGCGACCACCACGGGCCCCCGACGCGGGACGGCCAGGCGGACCAGCCGCAGCAGGACGATGTACCGGGTCGCGCGGAACCACTCTCCGAGCCAGAGCGGCTCGGCGACCTCCATCAGCTCCAGGTCGCGATCGAGAACCGCCGTAAGCAGCCGTGCCCAGCCGAAGGGCCGCACCGCCGGGTTGTCGCGTAGCAGGGCCGCGTCGGCATCGCCGAGCCGGGAGGTGAACAGGAGCACCTGACCCGCGGGCATCTCCTCCACGACCGAACTGCGCAGGTTCGGGACGATCCGCAACGATTGCACCGCGCCAGGTGCCCGGCCTGGGGCGCCCCGACACGACGTCCCGCCCGAGCCGGCACCTAGAACGACGGCGTCCGCCGCTCGAAGAACGCGGCGAGCCCTTCCGCGCGGTCCGCGCTGCCGGCGACCTGCGCCACGGCGGTCTCGGTGTCGATCCACCCCTGCGCGTCCGCGTCGGCGGAGGCGGCGTCGAGGGCCGCCAGGGTCGCCCCGACCGCGACGGGGGAGCGTGCGGCGATCCGACCGGCGAGCTCGAGGGCCCGCGCCTCGGCACCCCCGGCGTCCGTGAGCTCACCGACGAGCCCGAGCTGGTGCAGGCGCTCGGCCCCCATCGGGTCGCCCGTCAGCAACAGCTGGCGCGCCGTCGCCGGCGGGAGCGCCCGAGGTCCCCGGAACAGGGCACCGCAGTTCGCGACGAGGCCGAGCCCGACCTCGGGCAGCGCGAACCGCGCCTCCCGGGACGCGACCACGACGTCGCACGCCAGCACGACCTCGAAGCCGCCGCCGAAGGCCATGCCCTCCACCGCGGCGACCAGCGGCGTCCGACGACGGCGCTCGACGACGCCGTAGTTGCCGCCCCGTGCGGTCGGTGCCCCGGGGCCGACCGAGACGTCGGTGCCCGCCGAGAACGCCGGCGGACCGCCGGACAGCACCCCGCACCGCAGCTCGGGATCGTCCTCGAGCAGGTCGAGCGCGGCGTCCAGCGCACGGGTCATCGCGACGTCGATCGCGTTCCGCTTGTCGTCGCGGCGCATCCGCACGAGCAGCACCGCGCCGTGCCGCGTGACCTCCACCCGGGCGGCGATCTCGTCGGCCGGGGGTTCCGGCGGGGTCGGCCACAGGGCGGTCGTCACCGGCACACCCTGTCACTGCCCGGCGGGCCCTGGAACGGTGGACACCGAGGGGCGGTGAGGCCGGTGGACCTGGTGCGGGACCTGCGACTCGGTGCCCGGCTGGCCGTGCTGCGCGGCGGCGGCCGGGTGCTCGCGCTGGCCGGGGACCCGGTCATGCAACTGGCCTACCGACCCTGGATCGACGACCCGCGCCTCGTCCACCGCCGGCTCCGGGACGGCCCGCAGCCCTACGCCAGCCGCACCGGGATGATGGTCGTCGCCACCGCGGCGGCCTGCGAGGACGTGGTGCGGGACCGCCGCTACGGCGTGCGCACCCGCGCCGGGGGCACCCCGGGCGGTGCCGTGGACGGCGGCCGGGACCCGCTCCTCGAGCCGGTCGAGCTCTCCGTGCTGGGCCTCGACCCGCCCGAGCACACCCGGCTGCGGCGCCTCGTGGCCCCGGCCTTCACCCCGGCCCGGATCGCGGCCCGGGAGGAGCTCGTGACGGGCGTCGCCGATCAGCTGGTCGAGCACGCCGCCGCCCAGGGCCGCTTCGACCTCGTCGCCCAGCTCGCCGTGCCGCTACCGGTCGCGATCATCGCCGACATCCTCGGCGTGCCCGACGCCGACGCGGACGCCTTCGCCCACTGGGGCCGGGCGGTCGGGGCCGGGCTCGGCGGCGTCACCTCGCTGCCCGCCCTGCACCGGCTCGAGCGCGCGGTCGTCGAGCTCCGGTCGCTCATGGCCGACCTGCTCGACCGCCGGCGCCGCGCGGGCCCCGCCGACGACGGCGACGTGCTGGGCCGGCTCGCCGGCGAGGACGTCGGCGACGACGAGGCCGTCAGCCTCGCGGTCCTGCTGCTGCTCGCGGGGTTCGAGACCACGAGCGGGCTGATCGGGAACGCGGTCGTCGCGATGCTCGAGGCCGGCGATCCCTGGGAGCAGCTGGTCGCCGACCCGCCGGCCGCCGCACCGGCCGTCGTCGAGGAGACCCTGCGCTACGACCCGCCCGTGCAGTTCACCGCCCGCGTCCCGCACGTCGAGGTCGAGCTGGGTGGCCAGACGATCGCGCCCGACACCACCGTGCTCGCCATGCTCGGGGCGGCCGGACGGGACCCGGCCGTGCACACCGACCCCGACACGTTCGACCCGACGCGGACGACGGCGGGGGAGCACCTCGCGTTCTCCGGCGGCGTCCACTACTGCCTCGGCGCACCCCTGGCCCGGCTCGAGGCCCGCGTCGCCCTCGCCGCGCTGGCCACCCGCCTGCCGCGGCTGCGCCGGCTGCCCGGGGCCGCGCGACGGCGTTCCCTCCTGCTGAGCGAGTTCACGCAGCTCCCGCTCGGGACGGGGCGCTGACGACCCGGACACGACCGGCGCCTGAACTTGACAAGGTACTTCGAGCGTCGAAAGAATACTGTTGCGACGGCGAACGAAGCTGCCCGCCGTGGTCCTCCCCCCGGACCACGGCGGGCGCCGAGGGTCGGCCCCCCCGGGCGCGCCCGGCGGGCGCCCCCCCGCCCCCCCCGGCGCCCCCC
>JAICLN010000203.1 GCA_025925615.1 Actinomycetospora sp.
CGCGCCCCGCCGGGCGCGGGGGGCGGCGCCGCGGCGGGGCCCCCCGCGTCGAGCGGGTCCAGCCACGGCGCCCCGCGCCCACGACCGCGAGCCGCCCCGGTTCCGACGAGGGGCGCCCCTCGTCAATCTAGTCGAGCGAAGGTGCCCTTCGCTCGGAACCGGCGGAACCGGCGGAACCGGCGGAGCGCAGGCCCGCGACGACGACTGCCGTGACGGCGAGCAGCGCGACCAGGAAGGCGACGGTGGCCGACCAGCCGGCGACGCCGAACACGACCCCGCCGAGCGTCCCGCCGACCGAGGAGCCCACGTAGTAGGTGAACAGGTACATCCCCGACGCCACCGCGCGGCCGTGGGTGGCCCGGTGCCCGACCGCCGCCGAGGCGACCGCGTGCCCGGCGAAGAACCCGACGGTGAGCAGGGCCAGCCCGCCGATGACGAGCGCGAGCACCGGCGCCAGCATCGCGAGCGCGCCGAGCGCCGCGACACCGGCCGCCACCAGCACCGTCGTGCGCGTCCCCCAGCGGCCCGAGAGCCGGCCCGCCGCGGTCGAGGTGACGGTCCCGACGGCGTAGAGGACGAAGACGAAGCCGACGACGAGGTCGGGCAGCGAGAACGGCGGGCCGAGCAGCCGGAAGGCGACGTAGTTGTAGGCGCAGACGAACGTGCCCATGAGCAGCAGGCCGATGAGGAAGAGCCGCCGCAGGACCGGGTCGCGCAGGTGGGCCTCGACCTCGACGGCGAGCTCGCGGGCCGCGACCGGCGACGGGGTGAAGCGCCGGGACGCGGGCAGGACCAGCCAGAACGCCAGCAGGCAGGCGCCGGACAGGGCCGCGATCCCGCCCAGCGCCACGCGCCAGGACCCGGTCAGGTCGTCGATCGCGCTGACCACGATCCGGCCGCCGAACCCGCCGACCGAGTTCCCCGCGATGTAGAGCCCCATCGCCCCGCCGAGGTGGCCACCGTCGACCTCGTCGGCGAGGTAGGCCATCCCGACGGCGGGCAGCCCGGCGAGGGCAACCCCCTCGAACGCCCGCAGCACGAGCAGCAGCGCGAACGACGGCGCCACCGCGGCCGCGAGCCCGAACACCACGGCGCCCAGGAGCGACCACAGCATCACCGGCCGCCGGCCCCACCGCTCGGAGAGCGCCGACGCCGGGATGATCGCGACGGCGAGGCCCCCGGTGGTGACCGAGACCGTCAGCGACGCGGTGCCCGGGGACACCCCGAACACGTCGACCAGGCGCGGCAGCAGGGGCTGGGTCGCGTAGAGCAGGGCGAACGTGGTGAAGCCCGCGAAGAACAGCCCGACCGAGACGCGCCGGAACCCGTGGTCGCCCCGGCGGAGGCCGGGCTCGACGGCGGTGGCGGCGGAGACGGGCATCGGTTGTCGAGGCTAAGGGTCGAGCGGCGTCACCGCGCCGTCTCCTCCGTCACCCACCGCAGGTACGGCGCGTGCCCGCCCACGACGGGGACGGCGATCACTTCGGGGACGTCGTAGGAGTGCTCGGCGACGATCCACGCGGTGAGCTCGTCGACCCGGGCGGACGCCGTCTTCACGACCAGCTGCCACTCGGTCTCCACCGACACCGAGCCCTCCCACCGGAAGGCACTGCGGACCGGACCGACGATCTGCACGCACGCGGCCAGCCGCGCCTCGACGAGGCCGCGGGCGAGCCGTTCGGCCTCCTCGGCGGAGTCGGTGGTGCTGACGACGACGGCGGTGGCGGACCCGGTCACGACGACCGTCCTACCGGACTGGAGCGGGAGTACGAACGCCGCGAACGCGTTGCCCAGCTGGTAGGTGACGCCGGGGGCAGGCCGGCCGTCCGGTTCGTCGTGATCGCGTGGTTCCGACCCGGCTCACACCGGACCACGAAGGTCCCCGGCCTAGGCTCGTGAGCGTGAGCAACGTTCTGGACCGGCAGGACACGTCCACCCTGCGGCGCCGGATCCTCGTCCTGCTCATCTGCTGCACGAGCCTGCTCGTCGTCTCGATGGACAACACGATCGTCAACGTCGCGCTGCCGGCGATCCGCACCGACCTGCAGGCCTCCATCACCGGGCTGCAGTGGACGGTCGACGCCTACACGCTCGTCCTCGCGTGCTTCCTCATGCTGGCCGGCGCGACGGGCGACCGGGTCGGCCGCAAGCGGACGTTCCAGGTCGGGCTGGGCCTCTTCGGCCTCGGCTCGCTGCTGTGCAGCCTCGCGCCGACCATCGGCTGGCTCATCGCGGCCCGGGCGGTCCAGGGGCTCGGCGGCACGATGCTCAACCCGGTCGCCATGTCGATCGTCACCAACGTGTTCACCGATCCGCGCGAGCGGGCGCGCGCCATCGGCATCTGGGGCTCGGTCGTCGGCATCTCGCTCGGCCTCGGCCCCGTGCTCGGCGGGGTGCTCACCGAGACCGTGGGCTGGCGGGCGATCTTCTGGGTGAACGTGCCGGTCGTGCTGATCGCGATCGCGGCCACCGCGCGGTACGTGCCGGAGTCCCGGGCTCCCCGCGCGCGCCGGCCCGACCCGGTCGGCCAGGTCCTCGTCGTCGTCCTGCTCGCCTCGGTGGTGACGGGGGTGATCGAGGGGACCCGCGCGGGGTGGGGCTCGCCGCTCATCGTCGGGCTCGGCGGGCTGGCTCTCGTCGCGCTGGTCGCGCTCCTGGTGTGGGAGCGGCGCCGCCGCGAGCCGCTCATCGAGCTGCGGTTCTTCGCGAGCGTCCCCTTCTCGTCGGCCACGGTGATCGCGGTGTGCGCGTTCGCGGGCTTCGGGTCGTTCCTCTTCCTGTCCACGCTCTACCTGCAGGACGTCCGGGGGATGTCGGCCCTGCACGCCGGGCTGGCGCTCCTGCCCGCGGCGGTCACCGCGACGATCTGCGCGCCGCTGTCCGGCCGGCTGGTCGCCTCGCGCGGGCCGCGCGCCTCTCTCGTCGTCGCCGGGGTCACGACGACGGCGGTCGCGGTCGTCATCGCGCTCTCCGGCGCCACGACGCCGTTGTGGGTGCTGCTGGTGGCCTACGGCGTCTACGGGATCGGGTTCGGCCTGGTGAACCCGCCGATCACCAACACCGCGGTCAGCGGAATGCCCCGCAGCCAGGCCGGGGTGGCGGCCGCGGTCGCCTCGACGAGCCGGCAGATCGGGCAGTCCCTCGGGGTGGCCGTGAGCGGCACCGTCGTCGCCGGGGCCGCGACCATCGCGACCGGGCTCTCCGCCGCCTGGTGGGTCGTGGCGGGGGCGACCCTGCTGATCGGGGTCGTCGGCGTCCTGGCCACCACGGCGAGGGCCCACGCCACCGCGGACCGCGTGGCCGACCTCTTCGCCGAGGACGCGACCCCGGCACGGCTCTAGACCTGCGGCTATGTGTGACACCGAACGGTGTCACATGGCCCGGTGCGGGCGTGAACGATCTCACGGCACCGGTCGTGGGACGTCGGCCACTGGGCGAGTCCGGGGCAGGGCGGGGATGCCAGTGTGGGGGCTTCGCGCACGGAAGGAGACGCCAGATGACGACGACGGAGTCTGCAGCGGCGGCCGGGACGTTCGAGCTCGGCGGGGAACTGCCGGTACACCGGCTCGGGTACGGCGCGATGCGACTGACCGGTGAGGGCATCTGGGGCCCGCCGAAGGACACGGAGAATGCGGTGGCCGTGCTCCGCCGCTCGACCGAGCTCGGGGTCGACTTCGTCGACACCGCGAACTCGTACGGCCCGTACGTCAGCGAGGAACTGGTCCGTGAGGCCCTCTACCCGTACCGCGACGTCCGGGTGGCCACCAAGGCCGGCCTGCTGCGCACCGGGCCCAGCCGCTGGATCCCCTGCGGGCGGCCCGACTACCTGCGCCAGGAGTGCGAGATGAGCCTGCGCCGCCTCGGCGTCGAGACCATCGACCTCTTCCAGCTCCACCGCGTGGACCCGCACGTCGCCGCCGACGAGCAGTACGGCCTGCTCGCCGACCTGCAGCGCGAGGGCAAGGTCCGCCACGTCGGCCTCTCGCAGGTCTCGGTCGAGCAGATCGAGAGCGCGCGCCAGATCGTCGACGTCGCCTCGGTGCAGAACCGCTACAACCTCGTCGACCGCTCGTCCGACGCCGAGCTCCGGTACTGCACCGAGCACGGCATCGCGTTCATCCCGTGGGCGCCGGCCGACGCGGGCAACCTCGCCCAGGAGGGCAACGCGGCGCACGACGCGGCCGTGTCGCTCGGCGTCACCCCGGCGCAGGTCGCCCTCGCCTGGCTGCTCCAGCGCAGCTCGGTGATGGTGCCGATCCCGGGCACGGCCTCCCTCGAGCACCTCGAGGAGAACTGCGCCGCGGCCGGCATCGAGCTGCCCCGCGACGTCGTGGCCCGGCTGGACTAGGTGCGCTTCGCGCTCGTGAGCACTTTCGGGGGGTATAGCCCCGGAAAGTGCTCACAAGCCGAAGGCACCGTGCGCGTCGCGCAGGGCACGTTCCCGACGACGGCGGCGCCACGCGGCCACCGGCCCGCGGCCGGAGGCCGGCTCGGCGAGCGGGCCCCGCTGCTCCTCGAGCTCGGCGGCCGCGACGATGCGGCGCTCCATCCCGCCGAACACGAGCACGTGGAACGGCGCGATCACCCACCAGTACGCGTGCCCGGCAAGCCCGCGCGGCAGGAAGACGGCCCGCTGCCGGTAGAGCGCGCCGCCCGGGCGCGGCGCGACCCGGAGCTCCAGCCACGCCAGACCGGGCGCCTTCATCTCGGCCCGCAGCCGCAGCAGGTACTCGCCGTCCTCGAGGTCGGTCACCGACGCCGAGACGTCGGCCCCGGCCGGGCTCTCGACGCACTCCTCCACGCGCCACCAGTCCAACGCGTCGCCGACCTGCAGGGTGTCCGCGTTCCGGCGACCGCGGCGCAGGCCGACCCCGCCGACGAGCCGGTCGAGCACGCCGCGCGCCCACCAGCCCACCGGGAACGAGTACCAGCCGCGGTCCCCGCCGATGCCGGCCACGACCCGCCACAGCGTCTCCGGTGACGCGGCCGCCTCGCGCTCGCGGACGTCGGTGTAGACCGTGCCGCCGGCCCAGTCCGGGTCCGAGGGCAGCAGGTCGGACGGCATCGGGTCGGACGGCGCGTAGCGCGCGTTGGCCCCGGACCAGCGGGTCTCCACCCGGCCCTCGCGGATGCGGGTCAGCGCCAGGTCGACGGCGGTGCGGAAGCCCGTGAGGCCCGCCTCGGGCGGGTCGACGTAGGTGTCGATGTCGTGCTCCGTGGCGACGACCTCGTGGACCAGGGAGTCGATGAGCGGGACCGCCGTCGAGCGCGGGACCGGGGTCACCAGGTTGACCCAGTGCGAGGACAACCGCGGCGTCAGCACCGGGACCGGCAGCATCGTCCGTCGCGGCAGGCCCTCGACCTCGGCGAACCCCTCCATCATCTCCAGGTAGGTGAGGACGTCGGGCCCGCCGATGTCGAACGTGCGGTTCACGTCGGCGGGCAGGTCGACCACGCGGGTCAGGTAGTGCAGCACGTCGCGGATCGCGATTGGCTGCACGCGGTGGTGCACCCACGACGGCGTCAGCATCACCGGCAGCCGCTCGGTCAGGTAGCGCAGCATCTCGAAGCTCGCGGACCCGGATCCGAGGATCACCGCCGCCTGCAGCACCGCCGTCGGGACCCCGGACCGCAGGAAGATCTCCCCCACCTCGGTGCGCGAGGACAGGTGCTCGGACAGCTCGACGCCCTCGGGGTGGATGCCGCCGAGGTAGATGATCCGCCGGACGCCTGCCGAGCGGGCGGCCTCGGCCGTGATGAGCGCCGCGCGCCGGTCCACCTCGGCGAAGCCGGACTCCGAGAGCGAGTGCACCAGGTAGTAGAGGACCTCGGCGTCCTCGCAGGCCGCCCGCATCGACTCCGGGTCGAGCACGTCCCCGGCGACCACCTCGACGCCGTCCTCCTGCGTCCAGGGGATGTCCTTCATCTTCGCGGGCGTGCGCACCACGCACCGCACCGTGTGGCCCTCCGCCACGAGCCGCGGGGCGAGCCGCCCGCCGATGTAGCCGGTCGCACCGGTGACCACGCATCGCACCGGCGCATCGTCGCCGTTCGCGGGCCCGCCCGCAGTGGGGAGGCCCGCGAGGGGCCCGCGCCGACGTCGGGTGACCCCGGGCCACCGCTCGACAGGGTGTGCCACCACCGTGCGCATCCACTCGATCCGGTGGACGACCCGCCGTACGCGCACCCCACGGGCGGAGGGCTCACCCGGGTGGCCCGATCGAGCCCGTCGACACCACGGACCGTGACATCACGGCCTGCACAGGGTCGATCACGGGGAATGCCCCGGTGGAGTGACACACGGTCAGGGGGAGTTCGGGCGTGTCGCGGTTGCCTCGGCGCGTCGCCCACAAGGTTCGCCGCCGAGGTGCCGTTGCCCCGTCTGACGCTGGTGAACGCGGCCGTTCGCCGCAGCGTCGGCACAACCGTGTGGTTCGACGGCGGAGGTGGAACATGTGGGTCTGGCGAGAGGAGACGGTGCGCGGCGGTTGGCGTCTCGACTCCACCGGCTCGTGGACGTACGACGAGCCGGCACGACTGGAGCGGGTCGGCCCCCCGCGCGATCCCGACCGGATCGCGCGGGAGCGCTTCGTCCGCGCGCAGCGGTCGAGGTCCGAGGGTCGCCGTCCCGCGCCCGTCGGTGCGCGCCCGGAGTTCGAGGCGACCCCGATCTTCCGGTCGGTCGCGCACGAGGTCCGGGAGTGGCGCGACGAGCGCTATCCCGAGCCGCGCCGGGAGGTCGGCCGACGGGCGGAGCCGGCCATCCCGGAGCCGCACCCGGGGTCGGGGCCCTTCCCGGCCCAGGCGAGGACCCGGCGCGGCCTCGCACCGGTCGAGTCCGTGCCCCCGCCCGCCCGCGAGGGCGACGTGGGGCCGGTGGGCTCGGCGGACGACGAGCTGCGTCGTCGGGCGGAGCGTCGACGCCGCCCGCGCGTGGAGCCCGAGAGCGGGCGCCACGCCCTGCGTCCGTAGCGAGCCGGTCCGGTCCCGTCGGGGGAGTCCGGAACGGCCGCGGACGCGGTCGATGTGGTGGGCACGGCACGAGGGGCGACCTCCGCGGCTGGGGAGCGGACGGGGGCGCCCCTCGTCGTGTGTCCGGGGCCGCGTGGTGAGGTGTGCCCCGACCCGGGGCCGGGTATCGCCCCGGTCACCCCAACCCGTCGTCGGAGGTCTTTGCCCATGCTGGTCCGTCGCCTCGCCCGGCCCCTGTTGGCCGCGGTGTTCATCAAGGGCGGGATCGACACCCTGCTCAACCCCGAGCCCCGTATCACGAAGGCCGCGCCGAAGGTCGCGCAGGCGCAGGACCTGGTCGGGGACAAGCTCCCGCCGCAGGCCCCCACCGAGCCCGAGCAGCTCGTGAAGATCGACGCGGGCGTGAAGATCGGCGCCGGCGTCCTGCTGGCCCTCGGCAAGTTCCCGCGGATCGCCTCGCTGCTGCTCGCCGGCAGCATCATCCCGACGACGTACACCGCGCACGCCTTCTGGGAGTACGACGGCGAGGACCGCACGGCGCAGCAGCAGCACTTCCTCAAGAACCTCGGCCTGCTCGGCGGGCTGGTCCTCGCCGCGGTCGACACCGAGGGGAAGCCGTCGCTGGGCTGGCGTGCCCGCCGGGCCTCGCGCAAGCTCGCGAAGCAGACCCGGGAGCTCACCGGGAACACCGACGGGCCCGACCTCTCCGAGTGGGCCGACGGCGCCCGCTCGGCCGCGAACACCAC
>JAICLN010000008.1 GCA_025925615.1 Actinomycetospora sp.
ACGCGCTGCGCACGCTCGTGACCCGCGTGCTCCCCGCGGGCGTCCAGCTCCCGGCGACCACCGACGCCGGTACGCTTACCGGGGCACTGCTGGGCTCGCTGGTGACCGCCGGCAAGGGCCCGTCGAGCAGCCCCGCCGAGGTCGGCACCGCGTTCACCGCCCTCGCCGACGGCGGCTTCCTCGCGCCGGGTGCGGCCCCCGCCCCCGCGCAGGTGGCGGTCGTCGTCACCGGCGACGGCCCCGCGGCTGCTCCGGACGCCGCCGGCCGAGCCACCGCGCTCGCCCACCTCGCGGGCGCCCTGCACGCGGGTGGCGCCGCCACCGTCGTCGCCTCCCGGGCCGTCTCGGGCGAGGTCGCCGCGGTGCGCGCCGACCGCGGCCTGGCCGAGGTCTCGACCGTGGACGGCGTCGGCACGACGGCGGGCCGGGTCGCGACGGTGCTGGCCGCGGGCGAGCAGGCCCAGGGCCGGTCCGGCAGCTACGGCACCGCGCCGGGCGCCGCGGCCCTGCCGGGGGCGACGGGCCCGACGGGTGGGGCGCCGGGTGCGGGGGCGCCGCCCGCCTGACCCGCGGTGTTACCGTGAGGTCCCGTGGACCGGTGCCCGAACGCCCGAATCTCCCGGACCGACCCCCTCCTCCCGAGGCGTGCCCCGCACGCGGTGATCGGAGGGACCTGCTGATGCAGCACCTGCGCACCACCAAGCACGTCTTCGTGACCGGCGGCGTGGCGTCGTCGCTGGGCAAGGGGCTGACGGCCTCGAGCCTCGGCCAGCTGCTGACCAGCCGTGGGCTCCGGGTGACGATGCAGAAGCTCGACCCGTACCTCAACGTCGACCCCGGAACGATGAACCCGTTCCAGCACGGCGAGGTCTTCGTCACCGAGGACGGCGCCGAGACCGACCTCGACATCGGTCACTACGAGCGCTTCCTCGATCGCGACCTCAACGCGCGCGCCAACGTCACCACCGGCCAGGTGTACTCCGACGTGATCGCCAAGGAGCGGCGCGGCGAGTACCTCGGCGACACCGTGCAGGTCATCCCGCACATCACCGACGAGATCAAGTCGCGCGTCCTGGCGATGCGTGAGGCAGGAGACGTCGAGGGGAGCACGCCGATAGGGCAGCGGAGCTCGACCGTGGATCAAGATCGCGACGTGAGCCCCGACGTCGTCATCACCGAGGTCGGCGGCACCGTCGGCGACATCGAGTCGCTCCCGTTCCTCGAGGCCGCGCGCCAGCTGCGCCACGAGGTCGGCCGGGACAACTGCTTCTTCCTGCACGTGTCGCTCGTGCCGTTCCTCGCGCCGTCCGGGGAGCTGAAGACCAAGCCGACCCAGCACTCCGTCGCGGCGCTGCGCAACATCGGCATCCAGCCCGACGGGCTCGTGCTGCGCGCCGACCGGGCCATCCCCGAGGAGATGACCCGCAAGATCTCCCTGATGTGCGACGTCGAGGACGACGGCGTCGTCGCGTGCCCGGACGCCCCGTCGATCTACGACATCCCGAAGGTGCTCCACACCGAGGGCCTCGACGCCTACGTCGTACGCCGGCTCGGGCTGCCCTTCCGCGACGTCGACTGGACCGTGTGGGGCGACCTGCTCGAGCGGGTCCACCAGCCCGCCGAGACCGTCACCATCGCCGTCGTCGGGAAGTACGTCGACCTGCCGGACGCGTACCTCTCGGTCAGCGAGGCCATCCGGGCCGGCGGGTTCGCCCACCGGGCCAAGGTCGAGCTGCGGTGGGTGCCCTCCGACGAGTGCCAGACCCCCGCCGGGGCGGCCGCCGCCCTCGCCGGGGTCCACGGCGTGCTCGTGCCCGGCGGGTTCGGGGTGCGGGGCATCGAGGGCAAGGTCGGCGCGCTCGACCACACCCGCCGCCACGGCATCCCGACCCTGGGCCTCTGCCTCGGCCTGCAGTGCATGGTCATCCACGCCGCCCGCGCCCTCGCCGGGCTGACCGATGCCAACTCCGCGGAGTTCGACCCGGCCACCCCGCACCCGGTGATCTCGACGATGGCCGACCAGACCGACGTCGTCGCCGGCGAGCGGGACATGGGCGGCACGATGCGCCTCGGGGCCTACCCCGCGGTCCTCGCGCCGGACACCGTCACCCGCGCCGCGTACGGCACCGGCCGGGTCTCCGAGCGCCACCGGCACCGCTACGAGGTCAACAACGCCTACCGCGACCGGCTCGCCGAGGCCGGGCTGGTCTTCTCCGGGACCTCGCCGGAGGGCACGCTCGTCGAGTTCGTGGAGCTGCCGCGCGCGCAGCACCCGTTCTTCGTCGGCACCCAGGCCCACCCGGAGCTCAAGTCGCGCCCGACGCGGGCGCACCCGCTGTTCGCCGCGTTCGTCGCGGCCGCGCTGCGCCACGACGCGTCGTCGCGGCTCTTCGGGCCGGAGGAGTCCGAGAGCGTGGCCGACCTCGACGGCGCCGACGGGGCCGACGAGCTGCGCGTGCACGAGACGGCGTCGCGGTGAGCGCAGAGCCGACGACCGCGCCGACGACCGCGCCGACGACCGCGCCGACGACCGCTCCGCCGGTCGCGCAGACGCCCGACACGCTCGCTGACCCGCACCACGGGCACCCGCCGCACACGTTCGAGGTCGTCTCCTCCGAGACGCTCTACGAGGGCGCGATCTTCGCGCTGCGGGGGGACCACGTCCGCATGCCCGGCGGCCGGGTCGCGACGCGCGAGAAGGTCGAGCACTTCGGGGCCGTCGCGATCGCCGCGCTCGACGACTTCGACCGGCTCGTCATGATCTACCAGTACCGACCCGCGATCGGGCGGCGGATCTGGGAGATGCCGGCCGGGCTGCTCGACGGTGGGTCCGACGAGGAGCCCGTGGAGGCGGCGAAGCGCGAGCTCGTCGAGGAGGTCGGGGTCACGGCCGACGAGTGGTCGACGCTCGTCGACGTCGTGGGGTGCCCGGGGTTCGCCGACGAGTCGGTGCGGGTCTACCTCGCCCGCGGGCTGCACGACGTGGACCGTCCCGCGGCCACGGACGACGAGGAGGCCGACCTCGTGATCCGGCGCGTCCCGCTGGCCGACCTGGTCACCGGCGCGATGTCGGGCGACCTCGTCAACGGCCCGTGCATCGCCGGGGTCTTCGCGGCCGCCGAGGTGGTCGCGGGCCGCTTCAGCCCGCGCCCGGTCGACGCTCCGTGGGTGGACCGGCCGACGCAGTACGCGCAGCGCACGCAGGGCTGAGGAGGAGGCGCCTCCCGTCGAAGGGCACATGGGGCCGGAGAAAGGGCTCCGCGCGCTGTCTGGCGTGCCCCTGATCAGGGCAGCGAGGCCCGGCGGGCACCGCGACGTCCGCGATGGGCACGTCACGCCGGCGGACAGGCGCGGCAGGCTGCCTCACGTGCTGGTGATCAGCCAGGAGGCGACAGACGTGGCCGCGTCGTTGCCCGGAACGGACGTCCCCAGGGCTTAGCGTCGACCTCCGACGAGAGGAGGCCGGGATGACGGCGACGCCTCCCGTGGTCGAGCCCTCGTACGAGCTCGTCGACGCGGTCACCACCTATCTCGACCACCTCGACGTCGAACGCGGCATGTCCCCGCACACGCTGTCGAACTACCGCCGCGACCTGCGGCGCTACCTCGAGCACCTGGCCCGGACGGGGCGTGGTGAGCTCGCCGAGGTCCGGGAGGCCGACGTCGGGGAGTTCCTCGTCGCGCTGCGCCGCGGCGACGAGGACCACCCGCCGCTGGCGAAGTCGTCGGCCTCGCGCGCCGTCGTCGCGGCCCGCGGGCTGCACCGGTTCGCGCTGGCCGAGGGCCTCGTCGCGCGCGACGTCGCCGCCGACGTCCACCCGCCCGCGCCCACGAAGCGACTGCCGAAGGCGCTCGACGTCGCCTCGGTCGAGCGGCTCCTCGAGGCGCCCCCGGAGGACGACCCGCGCGGCGTCCGGGACCGCGCTCTGCTGGAACTGCTCTACTCCACGGGCGCGCGAATCACCGAGGTGACCGACCTCGACGTCGACGACGTGGACGCCGAGCAGCGCACCGTCGTACTCACCGGCAAGGGCGGCAAGCAGCGGCTGGTCCCGGTCGGGCGCCCCGCCCTCGCCGCGCTGGACGCCTACCGGGTGCGGGCCCGGCCGGGGTTCGCGGTCCGCGGCCGGGGCACCCCGGCACTCTTCCTCAATGCGCGCGGGGCCCGGCTCTCGCGGCAGAGCGCGTGGAACGTGCTGCGCGAGGCGGCGGAGCGGGCCGGGCTGACCCAGGCGATCTCGCCGCACACGCTGCGGCACTCGTTCGCGACCCACCTGCTCGACGGCGGCGCGGACCTGCGCGTGGTGCAGGAACTGCTCGGGCACGCGTCGGTGACGACCACGCAGATCTACACGCTGGTCACGGTGGACACGCTGCGCGAAGTGTTCGCGACGTCCCACCCGCGTGCCCGCAGCTGATCCTCGCCGAGTGGACTCCGGTGGCCGCGCGGACAGCCGTGGAGGTCCACTCGGAGGCCAGGGGCGGGCCGAGTGGACCGTGAGGGTTGCGGCTGCAGGCGTGGAGGTCCACTCGACGCCGGTCGACGCCGGTCGACGCCACCGCCACGCCCGCTCACCGGCGCAGCTCGCACACGACGACGAGGGGCGAGTCGCGCTCCGCGAGCCCGGGCACGACGTCGTCGAGCAGGTCCGTCAGCTCGCCGTGCGTCGCGACCCGCCGCGCCGGGCAGCCGAGTGCGGTCGCGAGCCCGGCCACGTCGACCTCGGCGAACCCGGGCCACGGCGCCTTGCCCCCTGCGTCAGCGGCCAGCCGGTCCATGATCGCGTAGCGGCCGTTGGCCATGACGAGCACGAGGACGCCGACGCCGTAGTGCGCGGCCGACCACAGCGCCTGCACCCCGTACAGCGTCGAGCCGTCGCCGACCACCGCCACGACGGGGCGGGTCGGGGCACCCATCCGCACTCCGACCGCGGCGGGCACCCCGAACCCCAGCCCACCCTCCGCGGCGGAGAGGAACCCCAGCGGGGCGCGGGCCGGGACGAGCCGGTGCAGGTCGGGCCGCGACGACGGGGTCTCCTCGACGACGACGGCGTCCGGGGGCAGCCGGGCGGCCAGGGCGGTGAAGACCGCGGGGGCGTCGAGCGGGCCACCGGGAGCGCGAGGGGAGGATCCGGCCGCTCTATCCGCCCGAGGGCTCCCCTCGCGCGAGGGCGAGGGCGAGGGCGAGGGCGAGGGCGAGGGCGAGGGCGGGGACGGGGCGGCGGGCGGGAGGGCGGCGGTCAGCGCGGACACGGTGAGCGCCGGGTCGGCGAGCAGGGCGAGGTCGGCCCGGCTGTGGTGGAGGTCCTCGGCGTCGTCGGTGACCAGCGCGATCGTCGTGCCGGGCGCGACCAGCTCCCCGGGCGAGTACTGGTACTGCCGGAACACGGGGGCGCCGACCACCAGCAGGAGGTCGTGGTCGTCCAGGACCCCGCGCAACGCGGCCCGCTCCGGCGGCAGGTGCCCGGCGAAGAGCGGGTGGTCCTGCGGGAAGCCGGCCCGCGCCGCGAACGCCTCCTGCCACACCGGGGCGCCGAGGTGCTCGGCCAGGGCCACGAGGGCCGCCCAGGTGGCGGCGCCGTCCGCGTCGGCGCCGACCACGATCCCCGGACGCCGCGCGGCCGACACCATCGCCGCCAGCTCGGCGACGGCGTCGGGTTCCGGGCCCCGACCGCGGCGCACGACGACGGGGCTGGGCAGGGTGCGGGCGTCCACGGGGGCGTCCCAGTCGTCGCTCGGGACGGCCACGACGGCCGGGCCGCGCGCCGTCGACGCCTCGTGGAAGGCGCGGTCGAGGGCGCCCGGCACGTCCTGGGGCCGGGCCGGTGCGTGCGTCCACACCGGGTAGGAGCCGGCGAGGCCGTCGAGGTCCCCGGTGAGGAAGGGGCGCGAGGCCAGGTGGCGCCGGTCCTGCTGTCCGACGAGGACCACCAGCGGCGCCCGGTTCATCCGGGCCGTGGCGAGCGCCCCGACGGCATTGCCCAGCCCCGCCGTCGTGTGCAGGACGACCAGGGCGGGTCGGTCGGTGGCCGTCGCGTACCCGGTCGCGAGCCCGACGACGGAGCCCTCTTGCAGGGCCAGGACGAAGTCGAGGTCGTCGGGCAGGTCGGTCAGCAGGCGGATCTCGGTGGACCCGGGGTTGGCGAAGATGCGGTCGAGGCCACGGCGGCGCAGCACGTCGAACGCGGCGTCGCGGACGGTGCGCGGAGCGTCGTCGCTCACGTCGCGGTGCGGTCCGGCTCGGGAACGGCCGGGGCGTCGTCGGTGACGCGGGAGCGGCCCACCCCGAGGACGGCGAGCGCCCCGAGCGCGGCGACCAGCGCGAACGCGTAGAAGCCCCAGGGGTAGGCGAGGCCGGCCGCGAGCAGAGCACCGCCGAGGGCCGGCCCGCTGATCGCCCCGAGCCGCCCGACGCCGCTGGCCGCGCCGAGGGCCGAGCCCCGCGCCGCGGCCGGGTAGTGGCGGCCGACCCACGCGTAGACGAGGACCTGCGCGGAGAACACGAAGATCCCCGCCAGCAGGACGACCGCGTAGATCCCGAGCCCGGGCAGGCGGACCGAGAGCAGGGCGAGGAACACCGCCCCGAGCGCGAACCACGTGATGGTCGCCGTCCGCACGCCGATGCGGTCCGCGACGGGCCCGCCGACGAGCAGCCCGATCACCGCGCCGACGTTGAGGGTCAGCAACAGCGCGAGGGCCGCCCCGAGGGGATAACCGGCGCTGCGCATGATCTCGGGGAGCCAGGTGTTGAGGCCGTAGACGAGCAGCAGACCCATGAACGACGCCAGCCAGAACGCGATCGTCGACCGGGCGTAGCCGGCACGGAACAGCTCGCGGACCGGGTTCGCCGCGCGCCGGCCGGACTGCGTGCCCCGGACGACGTCGCGCGGTAGGCGGGCGAGCATCAGCGGCACGAGGACCAGCGCGGGGACGGCGCCGAGCGCGAACATCACCGGCCAGCCGAGCCGGCTGATCAGCCAGATCCCGAGCAGCGACGCGCCGACCGCCCCGACGTGGTAGCCGGTCATCATGATCGTCGTGGCGGCGTTCCCGCGGCGGGCCGGGGCGTGCTCGGCCACCATCGCGAGCGCCACCGGCAGCACGCCGCCGAGCCCGAGCCCGGCCAGGAAGCGCAGGACGCCCAGCCACAGCGGCCCGGGCGCGGCCGCGCAGGCCAGGCTGAGGACGGAGAACACGAGGACGGTCACGACGAGGGTGCGGCGCCGCCCGACCACGTCGGAGATCGGGCCGACCGCGAGCGCGCCGACCATGACCCCGACGAGCCCGACGGTCGCCACGAGCGACGCGCTCGCCGGCGTCAGGCCCCAGGAGGGATCGCGGAGCAGGACGGGCAGGACGACGCCGAGGACGACGAGGTCGTAGCCCTCCAGCGCGACGGCTGACCAGCAGAGCCCCCGCACCCAGCCCGAGGCCGGGGCGTCGGTCGTCGACGGTTCGGACACGGTCCACCTCCACCCGGGACCCGGCGTCGGGCCCCGGTTGCCGGAGTATGGGAGACCGCGGTCACACCGTCAGCCGCTCCTCGCACCCAGCGGAATCTCGGTCCGTTCCCGGTGGCCCAGCCGCCGCGACGCGCCCGCCGCGGCCATCCGCACGGCGGGGACGAACGGTGGCAGCGCGGCCGACACCGGGACCACGACGGCGAGGGCGGCCACCACCCGGTCCTCCGCGTCCACCACCGGCGCGGCCACGGACGCCGAGCCCTCGGTCATCTCCTCACGGGAGAGGCAGTAGCCGGTGCGGCGCACGACGTCGAGGGCCCCGCGCAGCCCCGCGGGATCGGTGATCGTGCCCGGGGCCAGGCGCGGCAGCCCGCGGGCGACGACCTCGTCGACCAGCGACGCCGGGGCGTGGGCCAGCAGCACCTTCCCGGGACCGCTGGCGTGCAGCGGCATGTCGCGCCCGACCCGGGACCGCACCGTCACGTCGTCCTGACCCGCCAGGCGCTCGACGAACAGGGCCCGGTGGCCGTCGAGCACGACGAGGTGCACGACGTGGCCGGTCGCCGCGGCCAGGTCCTGCATCGGGGGGAGCGCGGCCTCGCGGAGGTTGCGGGCGGACGGGGCGAGGGCACCGACACGCCAGAGGCGTATCCCGATCCGGTAGCGCCCGCGACCGACCCGCTCCAGCGCGCCCCACGCGACCAGCTCGGCGACGATGCGGTGGGCCGTGGCCGGCGGCAACGAGGTCGCGGCCACGATGTCGGCGAGGGCGAGCTCGGGGGAGGCGTCGGAGAACGCGGCGAGCACGCCGAGCGCACGGCCCAGCACCGATCGCGGGGGATCGTCCGCGATCGATCCTGTGGCCTGCGTCATCGCTGCGGATGCCCGGCCCCCGATCTCGCCACACCCCGGCGAGTCGTGATGACTCCGGTAGGAGGCTGCTCCTAGCCTGATGGCATGTCGGCACCACTCTTCGACGCCGACTCCCTGCAGATGGGGCGACCTGATCCGGGCCGCGGTGATGCCTCGTCCGGGGGAGCGGCATCGGTCGAACCGGTGGATCCCGTCGTCCGCCCCCGGCGCGAGGTCCCCGAGCCGCCGCCGATCGGCTCCCACGGCCCGGCGACCGTCCTCGCGATGTGCAACCAGAAGGGCGGCGTCGGGAAGACGACGTCGACGATCAACCTCGGCGCGGCCCTCGCGGAGTACGGGCGGCGGGTGCTGCTCGTCGACTTCGACCCGCAGGGGGCGCTCTCGGTGGGGCTCGGGGTCCAGCCGCACGAGCTCGACACCACGATCTACAACCTGATCATGGAGCGGTCGGTCACGCTCGACGACGTCATCCGCCCGACCACCGTCGAGGGCCTGGACCTGCTGCCCTCCAACATCGACCTCTCCGCCGCCGAGGTGCAGCTGGTCACCGAGGTCGGGCGCGAGCAGACCCTCGCGCGCACGCTCGCCCCGGCGCTCGAGGACTACGACTACGTGCTCGTCGACTGCCAGCCCTCGCTCGGGCTCCTCACCGTCAACGCGCTGGCCTGCGCGGACGGGGTGCTGATCCCCCTGGAGTGCGAGTACTTCTCGCTGCGCGGGGTGGCGCTGCTCATGGACACCATCGAGAAGGTGCAGGACCGGCTGAACCCCAAGCTGGAGATCACCGGCATCCTGGCCACCATGTACGACCCGCGCACCCTGCACACCCGCGAGGTGATGGCCCGCGTCGTCGAGGCGTTCGGCGAGCTGGTCTTCGACACCGTCATCAACCGCACGGTCCGCTTCCCCGAGACGACGGTCGCCGGGGAGCCGATCACGCGGTGGGCGTCGAGGTCGGCGGGCGCGGAGGCCTACCGCGCCCTTGCCCGTGAGGTCATCGCCCGGTGACGCTCGCCCCGGATCGCGACGACGAACGGACCGGGTTCCAGGTCACGCTGGAGAACTTCACCGGGCCGTTCGACCTGCTCCTGAGCCTGATCGGGCGCCACGAGCTCGACGTCACCGAGGTCGCGCTGCACCGGGTGACCGACGACTTCATCGCCTACACCGCGGCCCTCGGCGACTCCGCCGACCTCGAGGAGACGACCGGCTTCCTCGTCGTCGCCGCCACCCTGCTCGACCTCAAGGCGGCCCGCCTGCTCCCGGCGGCCGAGGTGGAGGACGAGGACGACCTCGCCCTGCTCGAGGCCCGCGACGTGCTGTTCGCCCGGCTGCTGCAGTACCGGGCCTACCAGCAGGTCGCGGCGCTGTTCCGGGAGCTCGAGGGCACCGCGCGGCGGCGCTATCCGCGTGCGGTCTCGCTCCCGCCGGACCTGGCCGCGCTGCTGCCGCCGGTGGACCTGGGGGTCGACGCCGCCGGGTTCGCCGAGGTCGCCGCGGCGGTGTTCCGGCCGGCGCCCCCGCCCACCGTGGGGCTGGACCACCTGCACGCGTCGTCGGTCTCGGTGCCCGAGCAGGTGGAGATCATGGTCGCGCGGCTGCGGGAGGCGGGCCGGCTGACGTTCGCCGAGCTGTGCGCGGACGCGGCGCACGGGGTCGAGGTCGTCGGGCGCTTCCTCGGCGTGCTGGAGATGTACCGCTCCCGCCAGGTCGCGCTCGACCAGGAGGAGGCGTTCGCCGAGCTCGCGGTCCGCTGGGCGCCGGGCTCCGACGACCGGGGGAGCGCCGCGCCCGACCCGGCCGGCGCCGACGACGAGGCCCCGTGAGCTCGCCCGAGGAGGAGGACCTCCCGGCGCTGAGCGACGACGCCGAGCTGGACGCCGCGATCGAGGCGGTGCTCATGGTCGTCGACGCCCCGGTGCCCGCGGGTCAGCTCGCGGAGGTCCTCGAGCAGCCGGTCACCCGGGTGACCACGGCGCTCGAGCGGCTGGCCGCGTCCTACCGGGCCCGGGGCTTCGAGCTGCGGGTCACCGACGAGGGCTGGCGGTACGCCTCGCGCGGCCGGTTCGCCCCGTACGTCGAGCGCTTCGTGCTCGACGGCCAGCGGGCGCGGCTCACGCGGGCGGCGCTCGAGACCCTCGCCGTCGTCGCCTACCGGCAGCCGGTGACGCGCTCGCGGGTGGCCGCGGTGCGCGGGGTCAACGTCGACGGCGTCATGCGCACCCTGACCGCGCGCGGGCTCATCGTCGAGGCCGGGATGGACGCGTCCACCGGGGGCACGCTCTACCGGACGACGGAGCTCTTCCTCGAGCGGCTCGGGCTGGGCTCGCTCGACGAGCTGCCCCCGATCGCGCCGCTGCTGCCCGAGGTCGACGACATCGACGAGCTGTAGGGCCAGCTACCCTGGAGCCTCGTGACCGAGGGTGAGCAGGGAATCCGCCTGCAGAAGGTGCTCGCGGAGGCCGGCGTGGCCTCGCGGCGGCAGGCCGAGATCCTGATGCGCCAGGGCCGGGTGGAGGTCGACGGCGAGGTCGTCAAGGAGATGGGCCGGCGCGTCGACCCGGACGCGAGCGTCATCCACGTCGACGGCAGCCGCATCGTGACCAACGTCGAGACGGTCCACCTGGCGCTGAACAAGCCCGAGGGGATGCTGTCGACGATGTGGGACGAGCACGGCCGCCGCTGCGTCGGTGACGTGGTCCTCGAGAAGGCCGGGAGCACGAAGGGCCTCTTCCACGTCGGCCGGCTGGACGCCGCGACGGAGGGGCTGCTGCTGCTGACCAACGACGGCGAGCTGGCCAACCGGCTCATGCACCCGTCGTACGAGATCCCGAAGACCTACCTCGCGGAGATCCGCACCCCGATCGCGAAGGACCTCGGCAAGCAGCTGCGCGCCGGGGTCCAGCTCGACGACGGTCCGGCGGCGGTCGACAGCTTCCGGGTGATCGACCGGTCCGGGTCGCGGGTCATGGTCGAGGTCGAGCTGCACGAGGGGCGCAACCGCATCGTGCGCCGCATCTTCGAGGCGGTCGACAAGCCGGTGGAGCGCCTGGTGCGCACCGCGGTCGGTGACGTGCACCTCGGCAACCAGCGCGCCGGGACCCTGCGCAAGCTCGGGCTCGACGAGGTGGGGTCGCTGTACAAGGCAGTGGGGCTGTAGCCGCGCCGCACCTGGCACAATGGAGTTCCGGCAGGGATGTCGAGAACGCTGGGAGGCGTGCCGTGGACCGGCCGGAGATGGTGTTGCAGGGTGTCGTCGCGGTCGACGGACCCTCCGGCACCGGCAAGTCCACCACCGCCCGCGGCATCGCGCTCCGGCTCGGCGCCCGCTACCTCGACACCGGCGCGATGTACCGCGCCGCGACCCTCGCCGTCATGCGGGCCGGGATCACGCTCGACGCCGCCCGCACCGACGCCGACGGGCACGACGAGGCGGTCGCCGTCGCGACCACGGCCGACCTGCTGATGTCCACCGACCCGGCCGAGCCGTGGGTGCTGCTCGACGGCGAGGACGTCGGCGCCGAGATCCGCGGCACCGACGTCACCCGCAGCGTCTCGGCGGTGTCCGCGCTGACCAAGGTCCGCGAGCACCTCGTGGCCGAGCAGCGCCGCATCGTCGACGAGACGGTCGCGGACGGCGCCGGGATCGTCGTCGAGGGCCGGGACATCGGCACCGTCGTCGTCCCCGACGCGCCCCTGAAGATCTACCTGATCGCCTCGGACCACGTCCGCGCCGACCGCCGCACCGCCGAGGACACCTCGGCCGGCCGCCCGGCGGACGCCGCCTCGACCGGTGCCGACCTCGCCCGCCGCGACCGTCTCGACTCCTCGCGCGCGTCCTCGCCGCTGCGCGCGGCGCCCGACGCCGTCGAGGTGGACACGTCGGTGCTCGACGTCGACGGCGTGCTGGACCGTCTCGAGGACCTCGCCGCACAGCGCGGCATGCTCATCCCGGCCCTGGCGTACGCCGGCCGAGGGATACCGAACGAAGGATGATCACGTGACGCAGGAACTCCCCGCCGATCTGGGTGCGGAGGAGGCAGCGCTCGACGGTTTCGGCGACGACGGTGCACGCCCGGCCCAGCCGGTGCTCGCCGTCGTCGGGCGACCCAACGTCGGCAAGTCGACGCTGGTCAACCGCATCCTCGGCCGCCGTGAGGCGGTCGTGCAGGACGTGCCCGGCGTGACCCGCGACCGCGTCGCCTACGACGCGCTCTGGAACGGCCGCCGGTTCACGCTCGTGGACACCGGCGGCTGGGTCCCGGACGCCAAGGGCATGCAGGCCGCGATCTCCGCCCAGGCCGAGACCGCGATGCGCACCGCCGACGCGATCCTGCTGGTCGTCGACGGCCAGGTCGGCTCGACGACGGTCGACGAGGCCGCCGCCCGCGTGCTGCGCCGCTCCGACCGGCCCGTGCTGCTCGCCGCGACGAAGGTCGACGACGCGCGGGGCCTCGACGAGCTCCCCGCGCTGTGGCGGCTCGGGCTGGGGGAGCCCCACCCGGTGTCGGGCCTGCACGGCCGCGGCTCGGGCGACCTGCTCGACGCGGTCCTCGACGTGCTCCCCACCTCCCCGCGCGACGACGTCGACCTCGAGGGCGGACCGCGCCGCGTCGCGCTCGTCGGCAAGCCCAACGTCGGCAAGTCCAGCCTGCTCAACCAGCTCACCGGTGAGGACCGCGCCGTGGTCGACGCCACCGCCGGGACGACGACGGACCCGGTGGACTCGCTCGTCGAGATCGACGGCGAGACCTGGCAGCTCGTCGACACCGCCGGCCTGCGGCGCAAGGTCAACCAGGCCTCGGGCATGGAGTACTACGCCAGCCTGCGCACCAAGGGCGCGATCGAGGCGGCCGAGGTGACCGTGCTGCTGCTCGACGCCTCCGAGCCGATCGCCGAGCAGGACCTGCGGGTGGCCTCGCAGGTCGTCGACGCCGGCCGCGCGCTGGTGCTCGCGATGAACAAGTGGGACCTCGTCGACGACGACCGCCGGCACGCGATGAAGCGCGAGCTCGAGCGGGCCCTGGTGCGGATGCCGTGGGTCGAGCGGGTCAACATCTCGGCCCGCACCGGCCGCGCCGTGGCGAAGCTGGCGCCGGCCATGCGGACCGCCCTGCAGAACTGGGACCGCCGGGTGCCGACGGGCCAACTCAACCAGTGGCTCGCCGACGTCGTCGCCGCCACCCCGCCACCGGTGCGCGGCGGCAAGCAGCCGAAGATCCTGTACGCGACGCAGGCCCAGAACCGGCCGCCGACGTTCGTGCTGTTCACGTCGGGGTTCCTCGAGGCGGGCTACCGGCGCTTCCTGGAGCGCAAGCTGCGCGAGACCTTCCCCCTGACCGGTACGCCGGTGCAGATCAACGTGCGGGTCCGGGAGAAGCGGGTCCGCGGCAAGCGCTGACCGGACGGCGCTGGCCGGGCGGCGTCAGCCCGGCGTCTGGGCCGCGTCGCCGTCGGACTCGGTGCGGCTGCCGTCCGGGTGGTCGGCGATCGTGTACCAGGAACCGTCGGCGCGGCGGTACGACTGCGTGAACGTGCCGTCGGGAGCCCGATGGGCCAGCACGATCGCGCCGGAGCCGTCGTCCTGCACGTTGTCGTAGGACCCGTCGGCGTGGTTGGTCGTCACCGACCGCGAGCCGTCCGCGCCGCCGTACCCGTCGCTCGTCGTGCCGTGGCCGTCGTCGGCGGTGAGGGTCCAGCTGCCGTCGGGGGCGGTGTCGCGGTGCGTGGCGCTGCCGTCGGGCCCGAGGGTGTGCTCGACCCGGTGCCCGTCCTCGGTCTCGACGACGGAGGTGACGGCCCCCCGCGGACGCGGGATCGCGTCGACGCGTTCGACGGTGTCGCCCGCGCGGGCGACCACGTCCCGCCCGCCGTCCCCGTTGAGCTCCATGGCCCCACCCCGTCGCGCCGACCCGATGGGGACCCATCCTGGGAAACGGCGGGTCAGGAGTATGCAGTACGCGACTACTGCAATTCCGGGGAGCGCTCGCGCAGGCGTGGCGGGACGAGGGCGTCGATGAGTGCCGCCCGGTCGTTCAGGCCGAGCCGGCTGCAGGCCCGGTAGATGTGGCTCTCGACGGTGCGCACCGAGACGTGCAACGCCTCGGCGATCTGCCGGTTGGTGAGGCCCCGGGCCGCCTGGTGGATCACCTCTCGCTCGCGGTCGCTGACGCGCAGCGGCGACACCGAGGCGACCAGCGCGGGGGTGCGGGCGTCCTCGCAGCGCTCCGCGAGCTCGGCGGCACGGCCGGCGGCACTCATCGCGTCCGAGGTCCGGCCGGCCTCGCGGGCGATGACGGCGGCCTGGGCGGCGGCCTCGGCCGCGAACCTGACCAGCTCGATCTCCTCGAGCCGTCGTGATGCCTCGAGCAGGGCGTCGACGTCGCGGCGGGACAGCGCGAGCGCGTGCGCGTGGGCCGCGCCGGCGCGCCGGCCGTCGACGATGCCGGCGAGCTCGGCGAGCCGGGCGGGCTGCGTGCGGTCCCCGAAGCCGACCGCGGTGTGCCGCGCCAGGACCTCCAGCGCGAACTGGCCGGCCGCCCGGGCCTGCGCCGCCGCTCCGGTGGTCCGCGCGATCGCCTCCGCGAGGCGGCCGTCCGCGGCGCACAACAGACCCCGGGCGAGCTCGAGTTCGGCGTCGAACACCAGCACGCCCGGGTGCGCCGCCTCGTCGGCGCGGGCGAGCGCGGCCCGCGCGCCCTCGGCGTCGCCCATCATGGCGAGCCCTTCGCCGACGATGGTGTGCAGCGTCCTCGACCACCCGCCGCCGAGGCCGGGGAAGTACGGGAGGATGCTCTCCATCAGCCGCACGGCCGTCGCCGGGCGCCCGGTCTCCAGCGCGATCCGGGCCTCGTAGAGGGCCACGAACGGGGCGGCGAACGGACCGGGCTGGTCACGCAGCCACGCGACGCGGGCCCGGCCCCGGTCGAAGTCGGCGCACAGCGTCGCGTCGAGCACCTCGGCGTACCCGAGGTTCATCTGCCAGGTGGCGGCATCGGCCGTCCGCCGGGCCGCGTCGACACCGGCCCGGACCAGGGGGGCGAGCGGCTCCCCGACCCCGCTGACGGCCCGGCGCAGCCCTTCGCCCCAGCTCGCCCAGATCAGCGCCAGGGGCGGGGTGTCGGGGACGCCGAGCGCCTCGAACGCCTTCGCGTGCCCCTCGTCCAGACGATTCGTGGCGACGGCCTGGATCGCGCGTGCGGCCGTCAGGGTCGCGTGGGACGCGGGCGAGCTGGTGCTGGCCTCGGCCTCCTCGAGCACCGCGCGGGCATCGTCGGGTCGGCCCAGGACGAAGTGCAGGAGGGTGAAGCGGGTGGCGGCGGCCTGGGTGCGCTGGTCGTCGTCGCCCGCGGCCGCGGCGGCGGCCGCCAGCTCGGCCTCGGCCTCGTCGGGACGCATGAGCCAGGTGAGGATCTGGCCGAGGCCGATGTGGGCCTCGAACCCGGCCCCGGCGTCGCGGGCGGCGCGGAACAGCCGTCCGGCGAGCTCGACGTCGGTCAGGGCCGCCGCCTGCGAGGCCGCCTTGAGGAGCATGGCCGGCTCCGGGGCGGCGTCGCCGCCCAGGGCGAGCACCGCCCGGCGCAGTGCGTCGCCGGAACGCCGGCCGCCGTAGGCCCCGAGTGCCTCCGACAGCTCACCCCGCAGGCGCCGCGCCCGGAGCGGGCTCATCCGGGCGCGAAGCACCTCGCCGTAGAGCGGGTGCCCGAGCCAGAGCTCACTGCGGACCCCGTCCTGCTCCAGGCGGATGAGAGACCGGTCCGCGAGCTCCTCGACGGCGTCGGGGGTCGTCAGGCGCTGCAGCAACGGGACCCCGAGCGGCTCGCCCAGCGCGAGCAGCTCGAGGACGCGGCGCTCGATGTCCGAGAGCCGGCCGAGGCGCGCGGCGACGAGCTCGTCGAGGGCGGGGGAGATCGACGGGTGCCGGTCGAGCCGCCAGGAGTCGGTGTGGCGGACGAGGCGCCCGGCCGCCCGTTCGGCCTCGACGAGGTGGCGCAGCCACAGGACGTTGCCGCCGCTGTTGGCGTAGAGGCGGTGCTCGGTGGCGGCCTCCACCGGACCGCCGAGCGCGGCGCGTACGAGGGTCTGGGTGGTGGCCTCGTCGAGCGGGGCGAGCTCGATCCGCTCGGCGAGGTCGTCCTTCCACAGCGCGGTGACGGCGTCGGGGGCCGGTTCGCCGGTCCTCACCGTGACGACGAGGCGGACGGCCTGGCGCAGGGCCAGCTGGTGCAGGACGGTGGCGGACACCGCGTCGAGGAGGTGCGCGTCGTCGACGCACAGGACGTACGCCGTCCCCCGCGCCTCGAGGGCGTCGGTCGCCCGCTGGATGGCCGAGACGTCGGACGGTCGCGACGCGTCGACCTCCAACCACGGCGCGAAGGCGCCCAGGGGCACGTCGCGCGCGGACTCGGTCCCGACGGCGATCCCGGACCCCGCCCCGTCCGCCGTCCGGTCGACGGCCTCGCGCGCGAGCCGGCTCTTCCCGACGCCGGGCTGGCCCGCGATCACGACGACGCCCTGCCGCAGGAGTGCCCGGCTGACTACGCTCAGTTCCGCATCACGGCCCGAGAACGGCCAGACACCGGCCGAAAAGGTCATGACGGACCTCCGCTTCGGGTAACGGACGACCGTAGTCTTCCTCACCCGAGTGACGGGTCAAGCTCCGAGCGTGATCGTACTCGTCGGCGTATCCCACAGGTACAGCCCGGAGTCCGACGCCGAACGGACTCGTGCAGGAGCAGTCCGGGTCCACGGGATACTGGCGCCCGAGAAGGCTCCCGCACCACAGGAGGACCGGATGCACGACTTCTTCCCGGCGACCGCTGCCGCCGCCCGGGTCGTCGCCCTCGTGACCGACGAGCACCTCGACCTGCCGACCCCGTGCGAGGCCTGGCCGGTCCGCTCGTTGATCGAGCACATGGCGGGCTTCACGGCGGCCTTCGCGGCGATCGCGCGCCAGCAGGAGATGACCGGGGAGCCGCCGGCGTCGGGACTGCCGGAGGGCTGGCGCGACCTGCTCGCCGAGGCCTTCGAGGACCTCTCGAACGCGTGGCGCACCCCGTCGGCGTGGGAGGGCGAGGACACGGCCGGCGGGACGACGATGCCGCGGGCGGCCCTGGGGATCGTCGCGCTCGACGAGGTCGTGCTGCACGGCTGGGACCTCGCCACGGCCATCAAGGTGCCGTTCGCGATCGCCTCCGACGACGTCGAGGCCTGCCTCCCGTTCGCCGAGCAGTTCTCCGGCATGGTCGGCGGGCCCTTCGGCACGCCCCTGCCGGGCGCCCAGGAGGCCACCGGAGTGAACCGCCTGCTCATGCTCTCGGGCCGCGACCCGGCGATCGGGTGGGAAGGCGGCGTGGGGTAGCCTCGTAGCGCTGCAGCGGTCGGGCAGCGGTTCGGGACGTGGCGCAGCTTGGTAGCGCACTTGACTGGGGGTCAAGGGGTCGCAGGTTCGAATCCTGTCGTCCCGACGCAGCTCACGGGCCGATGGATCTCCATCGGCTTGTGAGCGTGTTGCCGGACGTGTTGCAAGTTCTCTAGCTTGTGGTCTGTGACCGCCAAGCAGACGTCTGGTCGCCGTCGTGGCGAGGTCGTCGAGCTGCCCAGCGGGACCCTTCAAGTCCGCGTCTTCGCAGGCTCCGACCCGGTGTCCGGGAAGCGGCACTATGTGACCGAGACGGTCCCGGCCGGACCGAAGGCCCGCGCGGAGGCCGAGAAGGTCCGGACCCGGCTTCTCGCCGATGTCGACGCCGACCGCCAGCCGAGGACTTCAGCGACAGTCGCACAGCTCATCGAGCGCTACCTTGAGGTGATCGACGTCGAGGTGGCCACCCGGGCCGGCTACGAGAGCATGATCCGCACGCACATCCTGCCGCTCCTCGGTGCTCAGCCGGTCGGTCGTGTCCGCGGCGAGGTACTCGACTCCTTCTACGCCCAGCTCCGCACCTGTCGATCTCACTGCCGCGGTGCCCGCGGTCTCGTCGATCACCGCACACGTGTGCCGCACGAGTGTGACCGACGGTGCCGGCCTCACCGGTGCCGGCCACTCGGTCCCAGTGGCGTCCGCCAGACCCACGTCATCCTCAACAGCGCCTTCGCGCACGCCGTGCGGTGGGAGTGGATCGGTACCAACCCGTGTGCGAAGGCAGTCGCGCCTCGAGCGGCGAAGCCGAAGCCCCAGCCACCATCCGCCTCTCAGGCCGCCCGGATCGCCTCGGAAGCGTGGACGGATCCCGTCTGGGGTCTGTTCGTCTGGCTGGCGATGACCAGCGGCGCGCGACGCGGTGAACTGTGCGCACTGCGGTGGGAGCGGATCGACTTTGGCGCGGGGGTGATGACCATTCGCACGAGCATCGCCGAGGTCAATGGCCAGAACTGGGAGAAGGACACCAAGGATCATCAGCAGCGGCGCATCGTGCTCGATCCACAAACCCTCGGGCTGTTGCGCGCGCTTCTCGTACTGCGGGCCCAGGAGGCCGAGACCCTCGGCTTCGAGCTGCCAGAGGACGGCTACGTATTCTCCGGTGACCCGGACGGCTCCTCCTGGCCGAAGCCGGCCACGGCGACCCGCCGATTCACGCGCATGTGCGCGGGACTCGGCTACGACATCCACCTGCACCAGCTGCGGCACTACTCGGCGACTGAGCTCATCTCGGGTGGGGTCGACGTCCGCACCGTCGCCGGCCGTCTCGGCCATGGTGGAGGCGGCGTCACCACACTTCGCTACTACACGGCCTGGGTCGCCGAAGCCGACCAGCGAGCCTCCCGGGCGCTCGCCGAGCGTGTCCCTCAGCTGCCGAACCCCGCGGCCCAGAACGGCGCGCCCATGCTGGAGTTGCCGGCACCGGAAGCGTCGGCGGAGGACGACGATGCAGCGCCCTACCGCCGGATCGCAGCCGATCTCCGTGGAGCGATCCGGATCGGCGCGTTTCGGGCTGGTGACTTGCTGCCCACGGTTAAGGATCTCGCGGAACGGTACGAGGTGTCGGTGGCGACCGCGCATCGTGCGGTGGCCTTGCTCGCCGACTGCGACGAGGTGGCTGTCTCCCGGGGCCGTCGCGCCTCCGTACGCGGGTAACGGCGCTGATCATGGTGCGTGTTCGCGCAACCAGTTTGGAAGGCTGCGCCGAAGGGCGGGGGAGAGGCGGTGACGTGCTGGTCTGCCTGTCGTGAGCGGCTGTTGGTGACCGTGGTTGACCGGTCTTTATGGTACGGGTGTTGCACGTCAGGGAGGTCTGCCGGTGCTGGCTACCCGACGGCATTCGTGGCACCCGTGGTGAGCGCCAAGCCCCTCCACCCTCGGGTGAGCGGCCCGCGCCTGAGCGCTGGTTTGCAGGGTGAGGACGCGTTCACACACGTCGTAAGCACGGGCCAGTCGTCCGCCGCTGTGCTCGACGTGCGCCGGTACGGAACTCGTGATCGGCGTGGTCCCCATATGCTCCCCGGATACGTGCCTTGATCTTTGACAAACCTCATGATTGGGCGGATCGCGATCGGACAGCCAGAAAGACCAGCCGTGAAGTACGCGGCGATCGCGAACTGGGCCGACTCCGACGACGCGTTCCCGGTGGCGTTCATGTGCGCCCAGTTGGAGGTCTCACGCTCGGGCTACTACGACTGGCGCCGCCGGCTACCGGGTCGCCGGGAACTCTCGGATGCCGAGCTGGGCGAGAAGATCGGCGAACTGCACCGCGACCTGCCCGGCCAACCTGGGGTGCGCCGGGTGTGGGCCGAGCTCGCCGCGCACGGCTGGCGAGTGGGACGCAAGCGGGTGTGGCGGCTGATGCGCGCGGCGGGCCTGCAGGGACGCATCCCGCGGCGGTGGCGGCGGACCACCATCGCGGGCCGGCGCCCCATCGACGCGCCGGACCTGCTCGAACAGGACTTCGACGTCGAGGACGTGGACACCGCCTGGGTCGGCGACATCACCTACATCGACACCGTCGACGGGTTCTGCTTCCTGGCCACGGTGATCGACCTGGCCTCCCGGCGGGTCGTGGGCTGGGCCCTCGATCAGCACATGCGCACCGATCTGGTCACCGACGCGCTGACCCAGGCGTTGGCGACACGACGTCCCGAGGCAGGGGTCATCTTTCATTCGGACAGGGGAACGCAATACAAACGCAATACACCAGCGGCGCATTCGCCGCGTTCTGTGACAGTCACAGGATTCGGCGTTCGATGGGCCGCAAAGCCACGTGTTTCGATAACGCGGTCGCGGAGTCGTTCTTCGCGACCTACAAGAAGGAGTTGATCCATACTCGGCCCGGGAACGGCCTGACCGAACTGCGGCAGGCGACGTTCGTGTGGATCGAAGGAGACTACAATCGGCGCTGGCGCCACTCCACCCTGGGCTATTTGACACCCTCGGAATACCAATTAGGATACCGGTCACTGACCGAGATAGCCGACATGGCAGCCTGACCGGCTGTCCGTCACGGCGGGGACACTCCACCTGAGGTCACCAGAGGGCACACGAAGGACGCCCGCGGTGGGAGCCGGACCCGTTCGCGATATTGCGTGACGCCGTGGAGACCTACTGCGTCGAGGACGTCGAGCTGTGGCGAACCTGGGAGCGCACCAGCCACGGCCGCAAGCAGTTGACCTGGTCAAGGGGACGTCGCGACCTGCGGAACGCTCGCTGGCCACGCCCTGGAGGGACAGGTGGCTGCGAGGCAACCGAAACGGGAAGAGCGCGGGCAGCCGGTCGAGGTCGCCTCCCACACGGCCACCCGGGACGGCAGCGTCGTCCCGCGTGGATGCTGCCGGGGGACGGACGCCGCGCGAGGTCAGGTCGCGGCGGTTTCCCCAGCCTCGTCCACAGCTGTGGAGAACTTGTCGCCCAGCGGTGGTCATCGGTCGAGGGGCGGTCCCTCGGGTCGAAGATCGAACGCCGAGTGGTCGATTCTGGCCGAGGAGTGGCTGGTTGGCGCTCCCGGGTCCACTCCTAGAAGATCAGCATGAAGACCGCGACCCAGCAGGTCACTTCCGGGGCAGTCGTCAAGTGGTGCCGGCACCGGAAATGATGTGGCGGGTCACACTGCTGGTGCTGACGTCGCGGTCCAGCCAGGCGCCCTGCGGGCTCGGTAGTTCTGACGGCGGTGTCTCCATTCCCGCAGCATCGGTGAGGATGTTTCCCCCAGGGGGTGCCGCTGAAGGGCGGGGGGTGGTGACGGGTGAGTAGCCGATGCCGGACGGCGCGGCGGCCGTCCTGGCGGGCGTGGTGGGGGTCCCGCGCGGAGCGCGAGGAACCCCCAGCCCGGAACGGCACAGATTCGGTGTGCCGCGAGTCGCTCCCGGCCGGACCCACCCAGCGCTGGTGGGAGGCCCGGGGAGGGCGCGCCGTCCCGCCGAACGCAGCCCGGGTCGGCAACTGCCTTCTTGGAGGCACCCAACACCTTCCGGCCGACCAGGCCTTCGCCCGCGCCCTGGAGGAACGAGTACCCGACGTACGCGGTGTGTGCCGTGCCATCAGGGCCTTCCTCGGCAGAGCCGTGGTGTTCTCCATGCAGCGCGGCATCGACCAATTCCTGGTGTTAGGTGAAGGGCTTGTCGCCGACGGCGACGCGCACGAGGCTGCCCGCGTATTGGACCCGACTGTGCGCATCGCGGTCGTGGAGAGCGACCCGGTCGCCACCGCGGTGAACCACACCCGGCTGCTCCTGGTGCCCGGCGCGGTGGCCGCCCGAGCTGACCTGAGCCGACCCGCCCGAGTCCTGCACTCGTCGGATGTCCAGGCCGTGCTTGACCTCTCCCGCCCGGTCACGGTCCTGCTCGGCGGCGCCCTCGCCGCCCTCTCGGATCTCGATGACCCCTGCGGTGTGGTCGCCGGCTACGCGGCCGAGCTCGTCGCCGGGTCCTACCTCGTGGCCTGGCACGTCTCGGGCGACCACTGGCTCAACGCCGAGAGCGCCGCGACCATGTGGGCCGCGCACGTGGGGCCCGCGCCGCTGTGGACGCATCATCAGATGAAGCACTGCCTGTCTGGGCTCGATCTCGTTGCGCCGGGCATCGTCGACGTCACCGCGTGGCGTCCGCGCCGAGCTACCCCGGCCCGCGGCGAACGCCCGGGTGCCTTCGCCGCGGTGGCGCGGCTGTAATCACCAGCGCTGGACCACCGCGCGGACACGGGTGCCAGCACCGCCCGGGCGGAGCCGGCAGCGACCGATCAGTGAGAGGGGAGGTCCAGACCTCCGGTCACGGGAACCTGCCGCTCGATCGTGGCTGCGGGGACCGTGATCCGGGCGTGGCGGTCCACCCGCGGCGCCACCCGTGAGGCCCGGTCTCCGAAGGGCTCGGCAGACAGTGGAGCCAGGACGCGGGCCTCGAGGCCCGGAACTGGGACGGCCGGTGCGCCGCCCGGGCTCGTCTCCCGCCACTGAGGCCCGGAACGGGGAGGGCGGCGCTAGCGTCCTTGAGGTGCGTCGCGATGTGGGCGCCGCTCCGTTCATGTCGAGGCATGGTCCTGGCTGGCTCCGTGGTGGGTCTCGTGACCCGCCGACCCGCCGTACCAGTCCAGGCAGAGCACGGTGGCGTCGTCGCGCAGATCGCCGCCGACGATCCGCAGGACGGCGTCGCCGAGCGCGTGCACGACCTCGCGGGGATGCAGGTGGGCGGTGTCGCGCAGCGTGGTGTGGACGTCCAGATCGGCGGCGTGCCGTTCGAGCATCCCGTCGGTGACGAACACGATGCGGTCGCCCGGTTCGAGCGCGAGCGGCTGCAACTCGATGGATCGGCCGGGCTCGAGGCCAAACGGCAGATCGATGGCCAGCTCGATCTCCTCGACCCGGCCCTCACGGAGCCGCCAGGGGCACCGGATGGCCAGCGTTGACGATCATCGCGGTACTCCGGGCCAGGTCGATCCGCACGACTTGGCCCGTGACGAACCGGCCCGCCGAGGAATACGCCGCGAGCTCCTCGTTAGCGCGGCCGACCTGCGAGCGCAGGTCCGCACCGGCGCGCCGGGCGTTGCGGAGCGCGCTGACGAGAACCGTGGCGAGCATCGCCGCTTCCACGTCGTGACCCACAGCGTCGGTGATCGACAGATGCAGGGCTCCTCGATCGAGTGCGTAGTCGAACGTGTCGCCGCCGACGGTGCTGGCGGGTTCGAGCCAGCCGGCGAGGGTGAACTGGCCCGCCTCACAGGTGTAGGCGGACGGCAGGAGCCGACGCTGGATCTCCGCGGACAGCGTGACCGGGGTGGTGCGTTGCCCCCACTCGAACAGGTCCGTGTACCTCCGGTTGACCCACCACGATGTGGCCGAGCAGGTGCCCGATCGCCGCGATGTCCGCCAACTGCCGGGTGGTCGGGCGGCTGCTGAGCACGAGGTCCATCGCACCGATGACGTCTCCGCGCACGGTCACCGGAGCGGTCACCAGTATGTCCTCACCGGCGTCGTGGACCGCGACCTGCTGGGTGCGGAGCACTTCCCCGTACACGGTTCCCGCCAGCGGCACCGCCCCCGCGTGCTCGGTGCCGAGTGTCCGCCCACCCGTCGCGTCGGGGGTGCGCCCGAGCCGGACGACGAGCTGGCCGCTGAAGTCCGCGATCAGGAGGCTGACCGCACGCGCTCCGAGCGTCGTCGCGAGTTCCTCGGCCGCGACGTCGATCGCGTCGACGGGCGAAGCTGCCTCGACGCGCTCCAGCAGCGAGCGAAGATCCGGTACCCGCGCGTCCGTGTCAGGCATGGCCGTGAGCTTAGGGATGATCAGCGAGGGTCGGCCTGATGGAATGCGGTACGCGGGGGCGCAGCCGAGCCGCACACCCCGTCGAGAAGCGCCCAACCGCAGCCGTAGCTACGGTTACGGCGACGATGCGGGCGGGAACGGTCGCGAGCGCTGACAGCCCCGCGGCCGTGGATTCGAATCGACGTTGCCGCAGGCGTACCAGCACGACCGGACCGTTGTCGGGGTCTCGCCCCGGGCGACGCGGGACAACTACGACAGGTCGGGCGTGCGAGGACAAGAGCCGGACGGGTCCCACCTCGGCGGTGGTCCCCGGTGCCAAGCCCCACGCACCGCAGATGTTCGGCTTCGAGACGTTGGGCCTCGGCGGTCTTCCAGGCACGTTGGGCGAACCGACGTTCGGCGGTTGCATCGCGGGAGACTTGGCGAGCTGTTCCCGCGAGTCGGGTCGTCGCGCCTTGGTCTCGCCCGCGCCGCGTGTGCGCCGGTGAGCAACCCCGGTGAGCAGCCACGATGCCGCCGTCGCTGATCGCGCAGGCAGAGCGGGAGACCGCTGGTGGTGAGGGCGTCGCAGGAGTTGTCGCGGGTGTCAGGAGCTACGACGAGTCCATTCGTGGTCGCGGTGGTCGACGTCGACC
>JAICLN010000115.1 GCA_025925615.1 Actinomycetospora sp.
CGGGTCGCCGCGCTGGTCGACGGGGTCGAGCATCCCCGAGAACACGGCCGCGAAGACCGCGTCGAAGGTGCCGATCTGGGCCGGGTCGGAGACCAGCGTCGCCAGGCCGGCCCGGCGCAGCGCCCCCTGGGTCGTGGGCCGGGTCAGCAGGATCGCCCGGGCGAAGCGCTCGGCCCGCTCGGGGGTCACCGGCAGTCCGGCGCGGTGCAGGGCGGCCGCGAAGCCCGCTGCGAGGGTCGCGACGTCGGGGGCGGCGTGGCCCGCGGTCGGCACGCTCACCGGCCGCCGACGACCGCGTCGAGGCCGGTGCGGGCGAGCTGCTGGTCCTCGTCGTACTTGAGGACCGCCCCGAGGGTGCGCTCCGCCGCGGCGACCCCGAGGACGTCGACGCCGAGCGCGAGGAGCGCGCCTGTCCAGGAGATCGCCTCGGCGACCCCGGGGGGCTTGATCAGCTCGAGCCCGCGCAGCCGGGACACCGCGTGGGCGACCTGGTCGGCGAGGACGTCCCCGGCCTGCGGGACGCGGCGGCGGATGATCGCCTCCACCCGGTCGGCGTCGGGGTGGCGGATCCAGGCGTAGAGGCAGCGGCGCTTCAGGGCGTCGTGCAGGTCCCGGGTGCGGTTCGAGGTCAGCACCGTGATCGGGGGGACGAGCGCGCGGCGCGTCCCCAGCTCGGGGATCGTCACGGCGGCCTCGGCGAGGACCTCGAACAGGTAGGCCTCGAACTCGTCGTCGGCGCGGTCGATCTCGTCGACCAGCAGCACGGCGGGCCGGGGGCCCGGGTGGTGCACCGCGGTGAGCAGCGGGCGCTCGAGCAGGTAGTCGTCGGTGAACAGGTCCGCGTCTCGTAGGGTCTCGCCGCGGCTCTCGGCGAGGCGGATCGCCAGCAGCTGGCGAGGGTAGTTCCACTCGTAGATCGCCTCGGACGCGGTGAGCCCCTCGTAGCACTGCAGGCGCAGGAGCGGGGTGTCGAGGGCGGCGGCGAGCGTGACGGCGGCCTGCGTCTTCCCGACGCCGGGCTCCCCCTCGAGCAGGATCGGTTGGCGCATCGCGGTGGCCAGGAACAGCGCCGTCGCGAGCGACTCGTCCGCCAGGTAGCCCCGGGACGACAGGGCGTCCTGCAACCCGACGACGTCGGGGAACTCCGCGGGGCCCGTCACCGGGGCCCGTCCGGGGCGAGGAACGCCTGGCGGCACCCGAGCCCGCAGAACCAGTGGGTGGCCCCGTCCACCACCGCCGACGGGCTGGCCGGCACACAGGCGACGGTCATCCCGCAGACCGGGTCGACGGCGTGGTCGGCCGGCTCCTCCCTCACGGGCTCGAGTGCCGAGGAGACCGGCCAGACGCGATGGGCCCGCGTCGCCACGATCTCGGCGTAGATCGAGAGCGCGACCTCGGGCGGCGTCCGCGCCCCGATGTCGAGCCCCGCGGGGGTGTGGACCCGGGCCCGCGCCTCCGGGTCCATGGCGGCGAGCACCGCGGCCCCCCGGCGCCGGCTCGCGACGAGCGCGACGTAGGGCACCCCCGCGTGCAGGGCCCGCGCCAGGACCGGCTCCTCCTGCCGCCCGTGCGAGGCCACCACCACGGCGGCGGCGCCGGGCGGCACCAGCGCGTCGTCATCTCCGTCGTCGAACGGGTCGAGGCCGGACGTCGTCCGGACGTCGTAGGCGAGGGCGGCCCCGACGGTCACGAGGGACCGCGCGACCGGCCCGTCGCCGAGGACGACGACGACCGTCGGCGGGACCATCGCCTCCAGGAAGATCTCCAGGGTGCCTCCGGAGAGGCAGGGGTTGTCGACGGTGACGACGCCCTCGGCCGGCGCCGACATGTCGGGGTGGTCCTCCGCCGACGGCGTGATCCGCAGCAGCGTCGTGGTGCCGTCGCGCAGGAGACGCAGTCCCTCGAGCCGGACCGAGGACTCCGCGCAGGCACCCCCGACGAAGCCCTCGACCGTGCCGTCAGGCAGGACGACGGCCCGGTCGCCGGGTCGGGCGCTGGTGGGGCGCTCGGCCCGGACGACCGTGGCGAGCACGAACGGCGTCCGGTCGCTGCGCAGGTGGTCGACCCGCGTGAGCAGGTCGGTCGGGCTCCCGGTCGTGCTCATGTGATCCCGAGGTCGGGACGCAGCGGGTGGCCCTGCGCGGCGCACCAGACGGCCGCCGGGGTGAGCGGCATGTCGGCGTGCCGGACGTCGTACGGGGCGAGCGCGTCGATCACCGCGTTCACGACGGCGGGCGGCGAGCCCACGGTCGCCGACTCCCCCACGCCCTTGGCGCCGATCGGGTGATGCGGCGAGGGGGTGACGGTCTCCCCCAGCTCCCACGACGGGCACTCCAGCGACGTCGGCAGCAGGTAGTCCATCATCGAGCCCCCGAGGCAGTTGCCGTCGAGGTCGAAGGCGATGCACTGCATCAGCGCCATCCCGACGCCGTCGGCGAGCCCGCCGTGCACCTGCCCCTCGACGATCATCGGGTTGATCCGCATCCCGCAGTCGTCGACGGCGACGAACCGCCGGACGTCGACCGCGCCGGTGCCCGGGTCGACGTCGACGACGCAGATGTAGGCGCCGCAGGGATAGGTGAGGTTGGGCGGGTTGTAGACGCACGTGGCGTCCAGGTGGCCCTCCACGCCCTCGGGCAGTTCCAGGTTCGAGTGCGCGGCCATCGCGATGTCGGCCATCGACCGGGAGGCGTCCGGGTCGCCCGCCACCTGCCAGCGGCCGTCGTCCCACTCCAGGTCGTCCGCGGAGACCTCCATCATCGCCGCCGCGACGATCTTCGCCCGCTCCCGGACCTTCCGGGCGACCATGGCCGTCGCGGCCCCGGACACCGGCGTGGACCGGGATCCGTAGGTGCCGAGCCCGAACGGGGTCTGGTCGGTGTCGCCGTGGACGACGTCGATGTCGTCGGGCGAGAGCCCCAGCTCCTGGGCGACGATCTGCGCGAACGTCGTCTCGTGGCCCTGTCCCTGGCTCTGGCAGGAGACCCGCAGGACCGCCTTCCCCGTGGGGTGGACCCGCAGCTCGGCACCGTCGGCCATTCCCAGCCCGAGGATGTCCATCGAGCGGCGGGGACCCGCCCCGACCGCCTCGGTGAAGAAGCTCAGCCCGATGCCCATGAGTTTGACGGGCTCGCCCGCTGTCCCCGCTGGTCCGGCTCCGCTTCGCTGCGCGTCCGCGAACCGTCGCCGCCGGTCGGCCTGTTCCGCGCGCAGCTCCTGGTAGCCCGCCTTGTCCAGCGCCACCTGCAGCGTGTGCGGGTAGTCCCCCGAGTCGTACTCCCACCCGGTCTTGGACTGGTACGGGAACTGCTCGGGCCGCAGCAGGTTGCGCATCCGCAGCTCCGCGGGGTCCATCCCGAGGTCGTGGGCGACGACGTCGACCATCCGCTCGATGAGGTAGACGGCCTCGGTGATGCGGAACGAGCAGGCGTAGGCGACGCCGCCCGACGCCTTGTTCGTGTAGACGCCGGTGACCGCGCAGTGGGCCGCCTCGAGGTCGTAGGAACCGGTGAACACCCCGAAGAAGCCGGCCGGGAACGCGGTGGGCTGGGCCGTGGCGTTGAAGGCGCCGTGGTCGGCGAGCACGTGGACCCGCACGCCGCGGATGCGGCCGTCGCGGGTCACCGCGACCTCCCCACGCATGTGGTAGTCGCGGGCGAAGGACGTGCTCATGAGGTTCTCGGAGCGGTCCTCCATCCACTTCACCGGCACGCCGGTGACGATCGAGGCGACCACGGCGCAGACGTAGCCGGGATAGATGCCGACCTTGTTGCCGAAGCCGCCGCCGATGTCCGGCGAGATGATGCGGATCTTGTGCTCCGGCAGCCCCGCGACGAGCGCGTAGAGGGTGCGGTGGGCGTGCGGCGCCTGGGTCGTCGTCCAGAGGGTCAGCTTGCCGGTGACCGGATCCATGTCGGCGATGGCGCCGCAGGTCTCCAGCGGGGCGGGGTGGACCCGCGGGTAGATCATGTCCTGGACCACGACCAGCTGGTCCTCGGCCGCCTCGGCCTCGGCGAACACCGCGTCCGTGGCCGACCGGTCGCCGGACTCCCAGTCGAAGATGTGGTTGTCGGTCTTGCCCTCCTTGTCGGTGCGGATCACCGGGGTGCCGGCCTCGAGGGCGCGCTTCGCGTCGATGACCGGTTCCAGGGGCTCGTACTCGACGTCGATCAGGGCGAGGGCGTCCCGGGCGGCGTAGCGGTCGTCGGCGACGACGAACGCGACCTCCTGACCCTGGAAGCGCACCTTGTCGGTGGCCAGCACGGCCTGGGTGTCCTGGGACAGGGTCGGCATCCACGCCAGACCGAGCCCCTCGAGGGTCGCGCCGGTGATGACGGCGTGGACCTTCGGGTGGGCCTCCGCGGCGCTGGTGTCGATGCTCGTGATGCGCGCGTGGGCCAGCGGGCTGCGCAGGACGGCGCCGTGGAGCATGCCGGGCAGCACGACGTCGTCGACGTACTGCCCGCGGCCGCGGACGAAGCGGGCGTCCTCCTTGCGCTTCATCGACCCGTACCCGCGGGGGGTCTCCTCGGCGGCGTGGATCTGGACCGAGGGGTCCTGGACGCCCTTCTCCCCGATGGCGGTCATGCCAGGGCCTCCGAGCTGTCGGTGTCGGCGTCGGCGGCGTCGCGGGTGGCGGCTTCCTTGGCCGCCGCCCACTGCACCGAGCGGACGATGTTCTCGTAGCCGGTGCACCGGCAGATCTGGCCGGAGATCGCCTCGCGGATGGTCGCGGCGGAGGGCGCGGGATCGCGGTCGAGCAACGCGCGGCTGGTCAGCATCATCCCCGGCGTGCAGAAGCCGCACTGCAGGCCGTGGCAGACCATGAACCCCTCCTGCACGGGGTCGAGGTCCGCGTCGGTCCGGCCGTGGGCCAGGCCCTCGACGGTGGTGACCTCGGCCCCGTCGGCCATGACCGCCAGCACCGTGCAGGACTTCACCGGCACGCCGTCGAGCCGGACCACGCAGGCGCCGCAGTTGGAGGTGTCGCACCCCCAGTGCGTGCCGGTCAGGCGCAGTTCGTCGCGCAGGAAGTGGGTCAGCAGCAGGCGCGGCTCGACGTCCCGGACGTGGGACTCGCCGTTCACGCTCACGGTGATCTGCACGTCAGGCCTCTTCCCCTCGGCTGCGGCGGGCTGCACGGCGCAGCACCCGGGTGGTGAGCTCGCCGGCGAGGTGGCGCTTGTAGTCCACCGGGCCGCGCTGGTCGGCGCTGGGCGAGCAGTGCGCGGCGGAGATCCGCCCGGCCTCGACGAACGCCTCGTCGCTCGCCGGCCCGCCCCGCAGGTACTCCTCGGCCTCCGGCGCGACGAAGTGAGCGGCGCCGACGGCCGAGAGCCCGATCCCGACCTCGGCGACGGTGCCGGCGTCGACGCGCAGCATGGCCCCGGCCGAGGCGACCGCCCAGTCCCCGGCGCGCCGTTCGAGCTTCGCGTAGGCGCTGCCGGACGCCGGGCGGATCGGGACGCGGACTGCGACGAGCAGTTCCTCGTGGGCCACCGCGGTCTCGTAGGGGCCCCGGTGGAACTCCCGCACCGGTACCTCGCGCTCGCCGTCGGCGCCGCGGATCACCGCCGTGGCCCGCATCGCCGAGAAGGCCGCGGAGAGGTCCTCCGAGGGGTCGGCCTGGCAGAGCGAGCCGCCGATGGTGCCGCGGTTGCGCACGATGGGGTCGGCGATCAGTCGCTCGGCATCGGTGAAGATCGGGAAGTGCTCGGCGATCACCGGCGAGGACAGCAGCGCGCTGTGGCGGACCATCGCGCCGATCCGGACGTGGTCGGACTCCACGGTGACCGTGGCCAGCTCGTCGAGCCCGTTGATGTCGATCAGCGTCTCGGGCTCGGCCAGCCGCAACTTCATCATGGGCAGCAGGCTGTGGCCGCCGGCGACGACGAACGACTCGGGTCCGTGCCTGGTCAGCAGGGCGATCGCGTCGTCGACGCTGGTCGCCTTGTGGTACTCGAACTGGGCGGGAACCTGCATCCGGTCCTCCGAGCTGTGGTGGAGGCCACAGCGTGCGCGCCCGCAAGTGCGGCCGGAAGCGCGTCCTAAGCGATCGCTTAAGTGGTTCCTGGTGTGACCCACGCCGCCTGCCCAGACTGTGCCCGTGACCCTGACCCAGCTGAACGCGTTCGTCGCGGTCGCACGGCTCGGGTCGGTGAAGGCCGCGGCCGGGGCACTGGGCGTCAGCGAGCCCGCGGTGTCCCAGGCCCTGGCGGCGCTGCGTCAGCACCTCGGTGACGCGCTCCTCGCTCGGGAGAACGGCCGGATGGCGCTCACCGAGGGCGGGCAGCGGCTGCTCGGCGTCGCGTCGCAGATCGTGGCGCTGGGGTCCGAGGCCGAGGCCACCGTCCGCTCCGCGCAGGGCGCCGCCGACCGGCTGCGCGTCGTCTCCACCAGCACCGTCGCCGAGTTCGCGGCCGGTCCCGTCACCGACGCGTTCGACCGGCGCTCCGCCGGCGCCGTCGAGACCAGCTGGGGGGTCGCGGCGGGCTCGGAGATGGCCGTGCTCGTGGCGCAGCGCCTCGCCGACGTCGCGCTCGGCCCCCGTCTCGACGGCGATCCCACGCTCGGACTGTCCAGCGAGCCGGTGCTGCGGGCCCAGCTCGTCGTCGCCGCGGCCCCGACCCGGCGGCCCCGCGGCCTGCCCCGGACCTGGACCTGGTTGCTCGGCCCGCGCGATGCGGAGCCCGACAGCGAGGTCGCCGGGCTGCTGCGCCGGCTCGCCGTGCCCGACTCCCGGGTCCAGGTGTTCGGCACCCAGACCACCGCCTGGGAGGCGGCCGCCGCCGGGGCGGGTGTCGCGCCCGGCACGAGGCACCTGTTGTCCCCGCAGCTGCGCCGCGGCGAGCTGGAGCTCGTGGCCGTCCCGACGACCCCGGTGCCCATGCGCTGGTACGCCACGAGCCTGCGGCCCGACCAGCGGCGGCTCGTCGCGGCGACGTTCCACCGGTTCCTCGGCACGCCCGACGCCCTGGCGATCCTCCGGTCCCCGACGGGCGGGGTGCCGCCCTCGCGCTTCCGTCCGCCGGTCTACGTGACCATCTGGAACTGAGGGCTCCCTGTCATGCCGGTCAGGGGCGGTGCGGGCGCAGTCCCTCGGTCGAGGTCAGGTCACCGGGCACGTCCTCCGGGCGGCGCGCTCCCCAGCCCGACGTCGCGAGGCGGCGATAGACCTCCGCCATCGCCGCGAACAGGTCCGGGGTCAGGCCGGCGTCGGCCTGGGTGGTGGCAATCTCGTCCATCTCGTCGACGAAGCGCCACGCCTTCGTCGCGGCCGCCGCCCCGTGCGCGACGTCGTCGTGGGGGAAGTCGAGCCGGAGGTCCGCGAGGACGGTGTCCAGGACGCCGTGGTGCTCGGCGGTCAGCAGCGCGTGGACGAGCAGCGCCTGGTGGCCCTTGCGTACCGACGCGGTGCACATCTTCGCGGCGCTGGCGGCACCGGGCTCGGCGTCGAGCCCGACCCAGCGGACCCCGGGGACCTCGAGCGCCGCGACCTCGGCCGACCGGGCCCCGGCCAGGAAGATCCTCGTGGGGTGCTCGGCGTCGGGGCGGGGTGGCGGGCCGGAGATCGCGGCGTCGACGAGGTCGAGGTCGGCGGCCCGGACGGTCTGCGCGGCCTCCGCCACCGTGGCCGGCGCGACCGCGTTCGCCTCGACGACCAGGGGGTGTGTCCCCGTGCGGCGGGCGCTGTCCGCGATGTCGGCGGCCAGCGTCCGGGCCCGGGCGGGCGGCACGACGCTGAGCACGACGGCCGCACCGCCCACGACGTCGTCGGTGGACCCGGCGTCGTCGATCCCCGCGTCGGCGAGGCGCCGGGCCGTCGCGGCCGAGCGCCCGGCCGCCGTCATGAGGACCCGGTGGCCGCCGGCGGCGAGGCAGCGCCCGAGCGCGATCCCCATCGCCCCGGGCGCGACGACGCCGACGGCGGGCACGTCAGGCCCGGACCGGCGTGCGGGCGGGCTCGAAGCGCATGCCGTCGTCCAGGCGGGCCCGGCGCAGGGTGACCGCATCGATCGCGTAGTTCATCGCGAGCGTCCACGGTGCGCGGTCGCCGCCCCTGGGCAGCTCGTCGATGGAGCGCTGGACGTAGCCGGCGTCGAAGTCGAGCAGCGGGCGCTCGCCGACCGCCGGGTCGCGCTGCGGGACGGCGACGGCCTGCCCGTGGATGTCCATCCAGCCGAGCAGGCGGCAGAAGTACTCGGCGACGAGGTCGACCTTGAGCGTCCAGGAGGCGTTCGTGTAGCCGATCATGAAGACCAGGTTCGGCACGCCGGAGAGCATCATGCCGCGGTAGGCCATGGTGTCGGGCAGGTGCACCGGTGCGCCGTCGACCTCGAGGTCGGCCCCGCCGAACATCTGCAGGTTGAGCCCGGTCGCGGTGATGACGATGTCGGCCTCGAGCTCGCGGCCGGAGCGCAGCGCGATGCCGGTCTCGGTGAAGGTCTCGATGTGGTCGGTGACGATGTCGGCGTCGCCGCGGCGGATCGCCGTGAACAGGTCGCCGTCGGGGACCATGCACATGCGCTGGTCCCACGGGTCGTACGGCGGGTTGAAGTGGGTGTCGACCTCGTAGCCCTCGGGGAGCTGCGCCGCCGCGCCCTTGCGCAGCAGACCCTTGACGAACGACGGGAACCGCTGCGACACCTGGTACAGCGTGATCAGCTGCGCGATGTTCTTCGCCCGCACGATCGGGTCGGCGATCCGGGCCGGCACCCAGCGGCTGAGGAACTCCGCCACCGGGTCGGTGCGGCCGATGGAGAGCACGTAGCTCGGGGTGCGCTGGAGCTGGGTGATGTGGGCGGCACGGCCCTCCCCCTGTGTCATCGCGGGCACGAGGGTCACCGCGGTGGCGCCGGAGCCGATGACGACGACCCGCTTGCCGGCGTAGTCCAGCTCCGGGTCCCAGTGCTGCGGGTGGACGACGGTCCCGGCGTAGTCCTCGATCCCGGGCAGCGCCGGGGTGTAGCCCTGGTCGTAGCGGTAGTAGCCGGAGCACCACAGCACGAACGAGCAGGTGAGGGTCTTCTCGCCCGCCGCCGTGGTCAGCGTGAGCGTCCAGCGCTGGACCTCGCTCGACCACGCGGCGTGGGTGACCCGGGTGCCGTAGCGGATGTGCCGGTCGACGCCGTACTCCTGCGCGGTGTCGCGGACGTACTCGAGGATCGACGGGCCGTCGGCGAGGGCCACGGTGTCGGGCCACGGGCGGAACTTGAACCCGAGGGTGTGCATGTCGGAGTCCGACCGGATGCCCGGGTAGCGGAAGAGGCTCCACGTCCCGCCGAGGTCGTCCCGCGCCTCGAGGAGCGCGTACGACCGGCCGGGCCGCTCGCGCTCGAGGTGGCAGGCGGTGCCGACCCCGGAGAGCCCGGCCCCGACGATCACGACGTCGAGGTGCTCCGGCTCGCCGCCGCCGCGGCCCGCTCCGGTCGCGTCGACGGGCGCATCCACATCGGTACTCATACGTACCACCGTAGCGTCCGGTACCGGTCTGTACCAGGGGTCGCGGGCGAGTCCTCGGGCCGGGGATCAGTACCACCGCCGCGCGGTGATGCGGTTGCGCACCTCGCGTCCGTCGAGCAGCCGGTGGAGGTTGTCGACGAACAGTCGACGATGCGCTCGTTCTCCCGGGGCGAGAGGGCCGCGGTGTGCGGGCTGAGGAGCACCGTGGGCATGGTCCACAGGGGGCTCGTGTCGTCGCCGGGGATGCCGAAGAACACGTGGGCGGCGCCGAGCATCTCCTGCCAGCGGCGCTGCCCGGCGGCGGTCCGCCGGAACTCCGGGTCTCCGGGACGGTGCGTGGCTCAGGCACGGCCGAGGCGACCGGGAGCCGGCCCGGAGGAGGGCAGCCCGGTCGAGGACGGGTCGGTGGCCGTGGCCTCGGCGCCACGGCTGGGGTGACGCACGACGAACATCAACACCGCCGCGAGGAACAAGCAGGCCGCGAGGAACACGAACGGGGCCGACGAGTTCGCTCCACCGAGCAGCCCCACGACGTAGGTGCCCACGAAACCGCCGAGCCCGCCGAACGCGTTGATCATCCCGGTCGCCGGGGCCGCATCGCTGGCCAGGAACAACTCGGGAATTGTGGCGAAGTACGGGCCGTACGGCGCGTACATCCCCCCGGCGGCCACGATCAGCAGCACGTAGGCGACGACGAACGACCCGCCGCCGGTGGCGTACGACGCGATGAAGCACCCGCCGGCCAGGAGCAGGAAGGGCCAGACGAAGACGCGGCGCAGGTGCAGCCTGTCGGAGAGCGTCGACGCCACGAGCATGAACACGACGGCGACGGCGTAGACCACGGCCGTCAGCGCGCCGCTGGTGCCGATCCCGCTGTCGGTCAGCCGCCGGATGATGCTCGGCAGCCAGAAGACCAGGCCGTAGACGCCGACACTCCACAGCAGGTACTGGGCCGAGAGCACCACCGCGTTCCACGAGGTCATCGCCTTGCGCAGGCCGCGGGCCGGGGGGAGCGAGCGCTGTTCGTCGGCCAGCCGCGTCTCGACGGCCTCGCGCTCCTCGGCGGAGAGCCACGCGGCGTCCCGGGGGCGGTCCTCGACCAGTGCTCGGAACACGAAGGCCCACG
>JAICLN010000267.1 GCA_025925615.1 Actinomycetospora sp.
GCGCCCGGCGTGGTCCGGGTGGCGCCCGACGCGCCCATCGACTGGACCGGGACGACGCGCACCCTGCCCCACGAGGCCGTCGACGCCGACCGGCTCGCCGAGCTGGCACAGCGCTGGAGCCTCACCGGGTCGGTCGACCGGCTCTGTGCCGCCCTCGCCGGACGCGACTAGCCGGGGCCGGCCCGGTCGGGACGGGGCACGGTGCGCGTCAGGGTCGCCGGGGCGCGGGCGAACCACGCCTCGGTGACCAGTTCGCCGAGCTCGTCGTCCGCGATCCGCTCGAGGTGCACCAGGACGCTGGCGTGGCCGTCGAAGTGCGGCGTGGTGAAGTAGACCCCGCTGTCCTCGGCGAGCAGGGCCTCCTTCGCGCCGAGGTCCGGGACGCGGGCGCCGAGCACCGGGCCGGGGTGCTCGGTCCAGCCCAGGTCGGCGAGGTCCCGGGGCCGCAGCGGACGCTCCCAGACGAACCCCTTGCCCTTCACCTTCCACGAGGCCGTCCCGCCGTAGGACGGCTGCTCCGCCACACCGGGCAGCGCCGTCGCGTGCCGGCGCACGTCGTCCCAGGTCGCCATGGTGCGGAACGCTAGCGCGGCTGGCCGACCTCGTAGGTGCCGTCCTCGGCGGTGACGTCCACCGGGACCTGCTGCGGGCGGCCGTCCACCGTGGCGGAGCAGGTGAACGACACACCGGGGCGAACACGCTCGCCGTCGGGACAGCGCACGTCGGTGATCTGGCGGTGCCAGTCGCGGGTGACGACATCGGTGACCCCGCGCTCGACGGCGGCGGGGTCGAGGACGTCGTAGCGGGCGAACCGCGGTCCGACGAGGAACGCCAGCAGCGCCACCACGACCGCGGCCACGACGACGACCCCGAGCACGACGGCGAGGACGATGCGGCGGATCCGGCGGCGGCGGGCCGGGTCGCGTGCAGGCGTGGCGGGCGGGGGTGGGGCGGCCGCCGGCGCCCAACCGGGCGCGGTCTGCGGCCACGTCGGCGGGCCCTGCTGGTACCCGGGGTGGGGCCAGGCAGCCGCGGGTGCCGGAGTCGGTGCGGTCCCCGTCGTGCGCTCGGGGACGACGTCGCCGGGCCCGGGTAGGGCGGCGACGGGCAGCCCGGACGGCGGCGTGGCGTCGTCGTCGACCGGCGCCTTCTCCCCGGTGGGGTCGGCCTCGGCCTGCGAGGCGGGAGCCTCGGGGGCGGAACCCGCCTCGGCGTCCGACCAGCGGATGCCGGTCGCCGGGCGGCGCTCCTCGGATTCGTCGGGCTCCTCGGGCTCGGCCGGTTCGGGGGTGCGCTCGGACGCGGTGGAGGTCGAGGCGGACGAGTCCTCGGTGTCGGTGCCCGGCGGTCGATCGTGGCCCGACTCCCCCGGGGTGCTCGGGCTCGTCACCGCGCCAGGCTCTCACGGACCCGACAACCGGCCGTGGCCACACGTCGAGGGGCACGCCAAGCAGACCTCAGGGCTCATCGGCCTGCCCCGTGTGCCCGTGATCATGGAGCCGGGGCGGACCCCAGCTCGACGGGCACACCAGAGCGCCCGAGCGGCCGTTCGGTCTGCCCCGTGTGCTCGTGATCATCCCAGCGCGTCGGAACCGTGCCGCCGGTCGACGGGACAGGCCCTTCGCTCAGAACCGACTGGACCGGCGCGACCGGCTCAGGTCTCCCCCACCGCCACGACCCCGCGGCGGATCGCGCGCCCGGCATCGGCCGCCGCCCGCCCCACCGGGTCCTCGCCACCGCAGACTCCGCGGATCTGGTCGAGCAGGTCGAGCACCTGGCGGCACCAGCGCACGAAGTCGCCCGCGGAGAGCTCGGTCCCGTGGGAGCGGGCGGTCGAGAGCACCGCGGACAGTGCCTCGCCCTTGGCCCAGCGGTGCACCGGCCAGGCGAAGCCGAGGTCGGGCTCGCGGGTGCGGTCGAGGTGGTGGCGGCGCTCGTCGGCGACGAGGTCCTGCCACAGCTGGACCGTCGCGGTCACGGCGGCCTCGGCCGACTCGGGGACGCGCGGGATGCCGCCGTCGTCCCGGCGCGAGTCGTAGACCAGCGAGGACGCCACCGCGGCGAGCTCGGCCGGGCCGAGGCCGACCCACACCCCGTGCCGCAGGCACTCCGCGACGAGGAGGTCCGACTCCCCCCACAGCCGCGACAGCCGGCGCCCGTCCGCGGTGAGGAACTCGCCGTCGTCGTCGGCAGCGTCACCGTGCTCGGCCCGGTCGACCAGGTACTCCCGCTCGGTCAGCAGCCCGCGGATGCGGTCGAAGGTCCGGGCGAGGGAGTGCGTGGTCGAGCGGACCCGCTGCTCGAGCTGGTCGTTCTCCCGGGTCAGCTTCGCGTGCCGCTCGGCCCAGCGGGCGCGGTCGTCCCGGTCGTCGCGGCCGTGCATCGGGTGGGCCCGCAGCGCGCGACGCAGCGAGGCGAGCTCGTGGTCCTCGGAGTCCGCACCCCGGCGGCGTCGCGAACCCTGGCGCAGCGGCGGCTCGAGCCCGGTCTCGCGCAGCGCGTTCGCGAGGTCGCGGCGCACCGCCGGGACCTTGTGGTCGACCCGCTTCGGGAGCTTCATCCGGCCGAGGGGACTCACCGGGTCGGGGAAGTCGGAGATCGACAGCCGACCCGCCCAGCGGTCCTCGGTGAGCACGAGCGGCCGCGGCTCCATGCCGTGCCCGGACCGGTCCACGCCCGGGTCGAGCACCACCGCGAGCCCCGCGCGCTTGCCCGCGGGCACGGCGATGACGTCGCCGATGCGCAGCGCTGCCAACGACGCCGAGGCCTCCGCCTTCTGCTGCGAGCGCCCCTGCTTCGCGAGCTGGCGCTCCCGCTCGGAGAGGCGGCGGCGCAGGTCCATGTACTCGGTGAACCCGGCGAGCGCCTCCTCGGTGCCCTCCTCACCGGCCATCGCCTCGGCGTAGCCCTCGAGGGCCTCGCGGTTGCGCTCCACCCGCTTGGCCAGGTGCACCACCGACCGGTCCGCCTGGAACTGCGCGAACGACTGCTCGAGCAGCTCGCGGGCCTCGGCGATCCCGAGCCGGTCCACGAGGTTGACGGCCATGTTGTAGCCGGGCCGGAACGACGAGCGCAGCGGATAGGTCCGCGTCGAGGCGAGCCCCGCGACCTGCGCCGGGTCCATCCCCGGCGCCCAGAGCACCACCGCGTGACCCTCGATGTCGATCCCGCGGCGCCCCGCCCGCCCGGTCAGCTGGGTGTACTCCCCCGGGGTCAGCTCGACGTGGGACTCGCCGTTGTACTTGACGAGCTTCTCCAGCACGACGGTGCGCGCCGGCATGTTGATCCCGAGCGCCAGCGTCTCGGTGGCGAACACCGCCCGGACCAGGCCCCGGACGAACAGCTCCTCGACGGTCTCCTTGAACGCCGGGAGCATGCCCGCGTGGTGCGCGGCGACCCCACGCTCGAGGCCCTCGCGCCACTCCCAGTAGCCCAGGACGTCGAGGTCGGCGTCGGGCAGCCCGGCCGTCCGGCGGTCGACGATCGCGCGGATCTCCTCGACCTCCGCGGCCCGGGTGAGCCGCAGGCCGGAGCGCACGCACTGGGTGACCGCGGCATCGCAGCCGGCGCGGCTGAAGATGAACGTGATGGCCGGCAGCAGCCCGGCCGCGTCGAGCCGCTCGATGACGTCGACGCGCGACGGCGGCCGGTACCCGCCGAAGCGCGCGGACCGGCCCGGACCGGCGGGCCCGCGGCCGCGGTCGTCGCGCCGGCCGTTGTCCTGCCCCCGGCGTCCCCGGCCCCCGCGCGGTGGTGGGCCCGACCGCCCGCGGCGGTGGCCCGACCCGTCGCGGTCGACCTCGGCGACGGCCTTCGCGAGCGTCGGGTCGACGGTCACCTTGTGATCGTTCGGGCCGGATCGGCGCTCCTCGGCGAACAGGTCGAACATCCGCGACCCGACCACCATGTGCTGCCACAGCGGCACCGGACGGGTCTCGTCGACGACGACGGTGGTGTCCCCCCGGACCTCGACCAGCCAGTCCCCGAACTCCTCGGCGTTGCTCACGGTGGCCGAGAGCGACGCGAGCTGCACGTGGTCGGGCAGGTGGAGGATGACCTCCTCCCACACGGCGCCGCGGAAGCGGTCGGCGAGGTAGTGCACCTCGTCCATGACGACGTAGGCCAGGCCGTCGAGCGCCGGGGCGTCCGCGTAGAGCATGTTGCGCAGCACCTCGGTCGTCATGACGACGACCGGCGCGGAGCCGTTGATCGCGGAGTCCCCGGTGAGCAGCCCGACCGCGCCCGCGCCGTGGCGGGCGACGAGGTCGGCGTACTTCTGGTTCGAGAGCGCCTTGATCGGCGTGGTGTAGAAGCACTTCTGGCCGCGGGCGAGGGCCAGGTGCACCGCGAACTCCCCGACGACGGTCTTGCCGGCGCCGGTCGGGGCGCACACGAGGACCCCGTGCCCCTCCTCGAGCGCGAGGCACGCACGGCGCTGGAAGTCGTCGAGCTCGAAGCTCAGGGTGGTGGTGAAGTCGCCGAGCTCGGGGTGCGCGGCACGGGTGCGCGCCTGCGCGTAGGCCTCGGCGGGAGAGCGCATGGCCACCCCCCCACCGTGTCACACCCGGGCGGCACCGCGCCCGCGGACGAGGTGGACGGACGTCACTCCCGCAGCTGCGAGCCGTCCGGCGTGGAGCCCCGCACCGGCGCGGGGGCCTCGGCGGGCGTGGAGGCCGTGGGCGCGGACGACTCGACCGGACGGGGCGCCGGCGCGGCCCGCTCGTCGTCCTCCGTGAGGCCACGGGTCTCGGCCTTGAAGATGCGCATCGACTGCCCGAGGCCACGGGCCATGTCGGGCAGCTTCTTCGCGCTGAACAGCAGGACGACGCCGACGAGGGCGACGATGATCCACTCGCTCACTGGGGAGCTCCTCCCGTCACGGGCACCGTCACGGACGAGTCTACCTGCGGCGAACCGGACGAATCGCCCGTTCGCCCCCGACGGCCCGCCCGGACCCGCAACCCCGCCAGTCGGGCGCGCAGCAGGCCCCCGCGATCGGAGACGAGCGCGGTGAACGCGCCGAGGACGGTCGTCGTCCGCCCGGCGGCGCGCAGCACGGGGAGCGCGAGGAGAGCGAGCAGCACCAGGGCCACCAGGACGGCGACGATGCTCCAGACGATCGGGCCGAAGGACACGCCACGGATCGTAACGGGCGGTGTCAGCGCCCGTCGTAGGCCGCGAGCGCGGCCGTCGCGCGGTCGGCCCGGGCCGCGGCGAGCTCCGCGGGCCAGAGCACCTCGACGTGCTCGCCGAGCCCGAGCAGCAGGCGCACCATCCAGGTCTGGTCGCCGTAGCGCATCTGCACCCGCGCCCCGCCGTCGTCGTTGGCGATCACGTCCTCCATCGGGTAGTACTCGGCGACCCACCGCGCCGCCGGGGCGAGGCGCAGCGCCGCGAGCTGCTGGCCGTCGTCCGGCGTGAGCAGGCCCGCCGCGTCGGTGGGGACGTCGCGCGGGGTCGCCGACGGCGGGGGTGACGAGGGTTCGTCGAGGACCTCGGCGTCGTCGACCCGGTCGAGGCGGAACATCCGCACGCCCTCGGCGCGACGACACCAGGCCTCGAGGTAGGTGCTGCCGTCCACGAGCAGCAGGCGCATCGGGTCGACGTCCCGGCGCCCGACGGCGTCGCGGGAGGCCGAGTAGTAGGTCAGGCGCAGCACCCGGTGGCGGGCGACCCCGTCCCGCACGACGGTCTCGATGGTCGAGCTCCGCTGCGCTGCGTCTCCGGCTCGTGCCCCGGGGTTCCGCGGCGTGCGCCCGAGCCCGACGGCGACCGCGTCCTCCACCGGCCCGTCCGGCGCCTGCCCCGACGCCTGCTCGATCTTCGCGAGCGCCCGCTGGACGGCGTCGGTGTCGGCCACCCCGGGGGCGTCGGCCAGCGCCCGTAGCGCCACGGCGAGGGTGGCCGCCTCGGGGCCGGACAGCCGCAGCGGCCGGGACAGGCCCGCGTCGTAGACGACGGTGACGGTGTCGCCCTCGAAGGAGAGGTCGACGA
>JAICLN010000245.1 GCA_025925615.1 Actinomycetospora sp.
CGACGAGCCGCCGCCCGACGACGAGCCCCCGCCGCCCGGCCCGCCGATCTGCGGGATCGCGTTGACGACCGCCACCGGGTCGCCGGCCCCGAACAGCGACACCCCGACGACGTAGGACGTCCCGGCGACCGCCGCGACGGTGACCACCACGAACACGACCACCGAGACGAGCTTCGCCCCCAGCAGCGACGTGCGCCGCACCGGACGGACGAGCAGGTAGCGCAGGGTCCCGGCCGCCGACTCCCCGGCCACGGAGTCCCCAGCGACGACGGCCACCGCCACCGGCAGGAAGATCGGCAGCACCAGCGCGAGCGCGGCCGCCGGGTACAGCGACCCCGACTCCAGCACCGCCGACAGGAACGCCGCGCCCTGCCCGGGCGGGGGCGCGATGCGGGTGGACGCCAGGAAGCCCGCGACGACGGCGGGCAGCAGGCAGAGCAGCCCGATCGTCACCCAGGTCCGTGGGCGCCGGAAGAGCTTGCGGAGCTCGACGGCGATCACCGGCGGCTCCCCGGGGCCCGGCCGTTGCCGCTCGCCCGGCCGCTCCCGATGGCGCTGTCGTTGCCCGGCCCGGTCAGGTCGACGACGACGTCCTCGAGGCTCACGCGCTCGGGCTCGAGGGCGTCGAGGCGGACGTCGTGCCCGACGAGGTGGCGGGCCAGGCCGCGCGGACCGTCGCCCTCGGCGGGGGCGACGACGAGGCCGCCGTCCTCGGTGCGCGCGACCACGGCCCGCCCGCGGACGGCGCGCGCGCGCTCGACGTCGGGGGTGGTGACGATGATCCGGCCGGTCGCCCGGCGGACGGCGTCGAGCGGCTCCTCGAGCACCAGCCGGCCGTGGTCGACGACGCCGACCCGCGTGCACAGCGCCTCGATCTCGGCGAGCAGGTGGCTGGAGAGGAAGACCGTGGTCCCCTCCTCGTTCAGCTCGGTCAGCAGCTCGCGGATCTCCCGGATGCCGTGCGGGTCGAGCCCGTTGGTGGGCTCGTCGAGGATCAGCAGCTCGGGCTTGGTCAGCAGTGCCCCGGCCAGGCCGAGCCGCTGGCGCATGCCCAGCGAGTAGGTGCGCACCGGGCGGCGGTCGATGGCCCCGAGCCCGACCCGTTCGAGGGCCTCCCCCACCCGGCGTCGTCGGTCCGAGCGGCCGCCGGGCCCGGACGCGTCGAGCAGGTCGAGGTTCGACCGGCCGGAGAGGTGCCCGTACGCGGCCGGGCCCTCGACCATCGCCCCGATCGACGGCAGCACCTCGTGCACCTGGCGCGGCACCTCCCGCCCGAGCACGCGGATCTCCCCGCGGGTGGCGTAGACCAGGCCGAGCAGCATCCGGACCACCGTCGTCTTGCCCGACCCGTTCGGTCCGAGGAAGCCGTAGCGGTCGCCGCGGGCGACGTGCAGGTCGACGTCGTCGACCGCGGTGTGCGACCCGTACCGCTTGGTCAGCCCCCGGGTCTCGATCACCAACGGGCCGGCCGCGCGCACCGGGCCCGGGACGGGACGGGGCCCCGTCCCTCGTCGGGGCCCTGCCCCGCGCTGCGCGGGCAGCGGGCTTCCCGACGGTCCCGGCACCGTCCCGTCGTCGTACCGGGTGGTCTCGCGGTCGGTGCTCACGTGGTGCTCCCGGAGACGTCGGCGACGGCGCGGTCGAGGACCGCGTCGGGGACCAGCCCGCCGATGGCCCAGGCGCGGTCCCCGACCCGCACCACGGCCAGCTGCAGCAGCGGCGACGAGAGCGCCCCGCCCTCCGCGCTGCCGTTCTGGCCGCGGGAGGCCGCCGGGGGATCCACGGGCAGCGTGCGGGCGGCCGAGCCCGCGCGGTCGATGTTCGAGAGCAGCGAGGTCGCGAGGTCGGGGGGCAGCGGCACCACCACGAGCTGGGACAACGACGTGCCGTACTGACCGATGGCGCCGAAGCCGCGCTGCGGGCGCTGGCGGGTGATGCCGTCGATCTGGTCGGGCACGGACGCGGGGTTCCCCCGCCCGAGGATGCCGAACAGGTCGGAGGTGGGGCTGCGCGTGGTGCCGGCCCCCGGACCGGCGTGGGGGACGAACACGGACGGGTCGGGGGCGGCCTGGTCGAGCTCGAGCATCGTCGAGACGACGACGGGCCCGCCGGCGAGGCGCCCGGCGACGTCCTTGGTGCGGACCTCCACGGCCACCGGCAGCCCGCTCTCGGGGTCGGCCCACACGTCGACGGCGCCGACGGTGGTGCGCGGGTCGGCGACGGTGGTGCGGAAGCCGGCGGCGTCCACCCCGGCGAGCCGGCGGGCGGGCAGCGGGGACAGCGCGTCGTCGGGCGCGGTCCCGGAGAGCATGCGGCGGGCGAGCTGCGGCGGCGGCAGGTCGTCGGGCCGCGGCAGGCGCACCGTCGGGTCGCGGCGGACGTAGGTGAGCAGCTGGGCGCCGTAGTCCCACACCGCCTGCCCGCTCGGCAGGACGAAGCGGCTGCGCTCGCCGGTCGGATAGAGCTGGTCGACCCGGCTGGTGTCCGGTGCGGCGTACCAGACCCGGAGACGCGAGGTGCCCGAGAGCAGCGTCGTGACGTCGGAGAACTGCGCGACGTCGGGGAGGTTCAGCCCTCCGGAGGCCTCGGCGTAGCCGCTCCACGGGACGTCGGAGGAGGCGGTGATCCGGTCGCGCAGCTGGGCGGGGGTCAGGTCGAGGGCGGGGCTGACCGGCCAGGCGGCGGCGACGGCCGGGATCGCGACGAGCAGGGCCAGCACGACCGCGACGACCGCCCACCGCCGGCGCCGTACGGCCGCGATCGGCGGACGACCACCGGACGGGGCCGACCCCGCGCCCCCGTCGTCCGGGCGCCGCTCGAGGACCGCTGCCACCCGCGCTCCGTCCCTGTGCCGCCGACCCGAACCGGGCCGGGCCCGCGTGCTCCGCCCTCGAGAGTGCCAGCGCGGACGCGGGAACGCCGTGAGCGCGCAGCCGCGGCTCAGACCCGGACGCCGCCGCGCAGCCGCGTGCGCAGCAGGCTCGCCACGGTGGTGACGACGAGCACACCGAGGATGACCCCGAGGGAGACCTCGATGCCGATCAGCGGGACCGGTACCGGCCGGCCCACGTGGACGAACGGCAGCGTGTTCGTGTGCAGGGCCTCGAGCACCAGCTTCACCCCGATGAAGCCGAGGATGACGCCCAGCCCGTATTTGAGGTAGACCAGCCGGGAGAGCAGGCCGTCGAGCAGGAAGTACAGCTGGCGCAGGCCGAGCAGGGCGAACGCGTTCGCGGTGAAGACGATGTAGGCGTCCTTGGTGAGGCCGAAGATCGCCGGGATCGAGTCGAGCGCGAAAAGCAGGTCGGTGAGCCCGATCGCGATCATCACCATGAGCATGGGCGTGACCCAGCGCCGGCCGTGCTCGACGTGGGTGAGCTTGCCCCCGCGGAAGCCCTCGGTCACCGGCAGGACCCGCCGCACCCCACGCACCAGCAGGTTCTCCCGGTACGGCGTGTCCCCCTCCTCGCCGCGCACCACCTTGATCGCGGTCAGCAGGAGGAACGCGCCGAAGAGGTAGAACACCCACGAGAAGCGGGATGCCACCGCGGCGCCGGCCACGATGAACCCGCCCCGCATGACCAGCGCGATGAGGATCCCGACCAGCAGCACCCGGTGCTGGAAGGCCCGCGGCACCGCGAACGCCGTCATGATCAGCAGGAAGACGAAGAGGTTGTCGACCGAGAGCGAGTACTCGGTGACGTAGCCCGCGATGAAGGCGGTGGCCTGGTGCCGCCCGCCGAACACCAGCAGCCCGGCGGCGAACAGGACCGCGAGCCCGACGTAGATCGCCACGCCCCGCCACGCGTCGCGCATCGTGACCTCGTGCGGCCGACGCCCGGCCCACAGGTCGAGCGCGAAGATGACGAGCAGGCCGACGATGGTCACGGCCCAGACCCAGAACGGTTCGCCGCCGGACGGCGGGAGCGGCGGGCCGGCGGTCGCCAGGTCGGTCACGGGGGGCGCTGCGGGGAGCACGGGGCGCACTTCTCCTCCGGTGGGTGACTCGAGTCCACACCGGAGGTCTCTCCCGGCGCCGCCACCCGGGATCGGGCGGCGGCGACCGGGCGCCCCGGACATCTTTCCGCTGTCGTGCTGACGAGGCGCCCGCAGGCCGTCTGGGGATACTCCCCTCCAGCGCCGATCATTGCACGGCGCGCTCCGGGGTTCACTCCGGGTGGCCCATCCCACGCGCAGGGTGGTCACGCCCCGCTCCGCACGCCGAGCACACCGCCCCCACCTAGGGTTTCGCGGGTGAAGCGCCCCCGTGCCCTCGCGGCCGTCGTGCCGGCCCTCGTGGCCCTGCTCGTGGCGCTCGGGGTGCCGGTCGCGCCGGCGGCGGTCGCCCAGGACGGGGGCGGGACCCGTGAACAGTCGCTGCGCATCGACGTGCGCGACGGACCGGGCCGCACCCAGCCGCAGTCGCTCGACGCGACGCTCTACGTGCCCGCTCGCACCCCCGCCCCAGCGGTGCTGCTCGCGCACGGCTTCGGGCAGACCAAGGACTCGGTGGCCGACGAGGCACGGTCACTGTCCGCCCGTGGGTACGTGGTGCTGGCATGGTCGGCGCGGGGCTTCGGGGCGAGCACCGGGCAGATCGCGCTGAACGCCCCCGACTACGAGGTGGCCGACGCCTCCCAGCTCGTCGACTGGCTCGCCACGCGCCCGGAGGTCCGCCTCGACGGACCCGGCGATCCGCGGGTCGGCGTCATGGGCGGCTCCTACGGCGGGGCCCTCTCCCTGCTGCTCGCCGCGTACGACCGCCGCGTCGACGCGACCGTCCCGATCATCACCTGGAACGACCTCGGCCAGGCGCTCTTCCCGAACGACGGCGCCCCCGCGGTGCCCGCCGCCGGCACGCCCGCGCCGGGAGCGGACGGGCCGGACGGGGTGTTCAAGCGCTCCTGGGCGTCGCTCTTCTTCGGCGTCGGGCAGCGGTCCCCAGGGCAGGGGCAGGGCCAGGGCTCTCCCGACGTGTGCGGCCGGTTCACCGCCGAGGTCTGCGCCGGGTACGTGCAGGCGGTCGAGACCGGGCGCGAGCCGCCGGCGCTCGCCGCCTACCTCGCCCGGGCCTCGCCGGCCTCGGTCGCCTCCCGCATCGCCGCGCCGACCCTGCTCGTCCAGGGCGAGAACGACACCCTCTTCGGGCTCGACCAGGCCGACGCCACCGCCCGGGAGATCGCGGCCGGTGGCGGCACCGTCGGCGTCGCGTGGTTCAACGGGGGTCACGACGGCGGGTCGCCCGACGAGCGCACGAACGCGCGGATCGCGGGCTGGCTCGACCACTACCTCCAGGGCGCCGGGTCCGCCCCGCCGACCACCTTCACCTACGTGCTGCCCTCCGGGGTGCGCAGCCGCGCCACGCCCACCTCCCGGCTGGTGACCGCGCCCGCCTACCCGGGCCTGAACGGCGCCGCGCCGGCACCGCGTCAGGACCTGGCGCTCACCGGGGCCGCCCAGACCGTGGTCTCCCCCGCGGGCGGGGTGCCGGGGTCGATCTCGAGCATCCCGGGGCTGTCCGCGCTGGCCGGGGGCGCGACCGGGGGTTCGTCGGGCGGCTCGGGGTCCGGGTCGGGTTCCGGCGGCTCCGGGGGCGCGTCCGCGCTGCTCGGCCGGCTCGCCTCGGACCTCCCGGGGCAGGCGGCGTCGTTCACCACCGGCCCGCTGCCCGCCCGCACCGTGGTCTCCGGCTCGCCGCAGGTCCGCGTGACGGTCGCCGCGCCGCCGGCCGCCGCCCGCCCCGGGGTCACGAGCCCGACGACCGGCCCGGTGCTCTTCGGGAAGGTCTACGACTCCGCGCCCGGCCAGAACGGGGCGCCGCCGACGCGCACCCTGCTCGGCAACGCGGTCGCGCCGCTGCGCCTGCCCGCGCTCCCCGCCGACGGCACCCCGGTCCCGGTGACGGTGACCCTGCCCGGCGTCGTCGCCACCGTCGCGGCCGGGCACCAGCTGCAGGTCGCGCTCGCGACCACCGACCAGGGCTTCGCCTCCCCGCCCGACCCGGCGGTCTACCGCGTCGACCTCGACCGCTCGGTCCCGGCGGTGCTGTCGGTGCCGGGCGTCGCGGGCACCGAGGCGGGCGGGACGAGCGTGCCGCTCGGACCCGTCGTCGCGATCGGGCTGCTGCTCGCGGCCGTCGTGGTCGCGGTCGTCGTCGGGCGGGTGGTGGCCGCCCGCCGTCGTCGTCGGGACCTCGAACCCGGCGGGGACCTCGCGGTCGACGCGGACCTCGTCGAGGTCCCGCTCGTCGTGCGGGGGGTGGCCAAGACCTTCCGCAACGGGTTCGTGGCGGTGCGGGACGTCGGCTTCCGCGTCGAGCGGGGCCAGGTCCTCGGGCTGCTCGGTCCCAACGGCGCGGGGAAGACCACGACGCTGCGGATGCTCATGGGCCTCATCCGGCCGAGCGCGGGTGAGCTGCGGGTGTTCGGGGTGCGCGTGATGCCGGGCGCGCCCGTGCTGGGCCGGGTGGGCTCGTTCGTCGAGGGGCCGGGGTTCCTGCCGCACCTGTCCGGGCGGTCGAACCTCGA
>JAICLN010000236.1 GCA_025925615.1 Actinomycetospora sp.
GGCCCGGCGATCTTGCCGATCCGCTCGATCACGTACTCCGGGGAGAGCGTGCCGTCGGCCGGCTCGTCGTAGCCGAGCGGGAACGTCTCGCGCCAGGAGGTGAGCTGGTTCCACCAGGCCGTGAGGTCGGGACGGTCACCCTCGCGGCCCCGCAGGGCCGCCGTCAGCTCCCCGATCACCTCGCGGGCGTCCCCGACGATCGGCACGTCCGCGATGCGGTTCTTGCCGATCTCCGCGGGGTCGATGTCGGCGTGCACGATCTTCGCCTCGGGCGCGAAGGTCGTCAGGTCGCCGGTCACGCGGTCGTCGAAGCGGGCGCCGAGCGCGACGAGCAGGTCGGCCTTCTGCATGGCCGCGACCGCCGCGACGGTGCCGTGCATGCCCGGCATGCCGAGGTTCTGGACGTGGGAGTCCGGGAACGCGCCGCGCGCCATGAGGGTGGTGACGACGGGTGCCCCGGTCTCGCGGGCGAGCTCCATGAGCTCCGCGGACGCCTCGGCCTTGACGACCCCGCCACCGACGTAGAGCACCGGCCGCTGCGCCTGGGCCACCAGCCGCGCGGCCTCGCGGATCTGCTTGCCGTGCGGCTTCGTCGTCGGCCGGTAGCCCGGCAGCTCCATCTGCGCCGGCCAGGAGAACGTGGTCTGCGCCTGGAGGACGTCCTTGGGGAGGTCGACCAGGACGGGGCCGGGGCGCCCGGTGGCGGCGATGTGGAACGCCTCGGTGATCGCCCGCGGGATGTCCGCCGGGTCCGTGACCAGCATGTTGTGCTTGGTGATCGGCAGCGTGATGCCGCAGATGTCGGCTTCCTGGAACGCGTCGGTGCCGATCATCTTGCGCCCGACCTGACCCGTGATCGCGACGATCGGGACCGAGTCCAGCATCGCGTCCGCCAGCGGCGTCACGAGGTTCGTCGCGCCGGGCCCTGAGGTGGCGATGCAGACGCCGACCCGCCCGGTGGCCTGCGCGTAGCCGGTGGCGGCGTGCCCGGCGCCCTGCTCGTGGCGCACGAGGATGTGGCGCACGAGCGTCGAGTCGTACAGCGGGTCGTACGCCGGGAGGATCGCGCCGCCGGGGATCCCGAAGACGACGTCGCAGCCCACGGCCTCGAGCGAGCGCACGAGGGACTGCGCCCCCGAGGCCGGGGTGGGGTCGATCCGGGCCGGGCGGGGCGCGGCCGGGCGGGACGGCGGCTGCGACGCCGAGTCCTGCTGCTCGGTCGGCGCGCCGGATCGCGGAGCGGGACGCGGTCTGGCTGTGGTCATCGGTGATCAGCCTCTGGTCGGGACGAGGTGGGTGCGAGCACGCCTGCGGAGAACACGACTGCGTTCAACACAAAAATGCCCCCACCGCCGGATGGCGGAGAGGGCAGGCGCGTCAGTGGTCTTCGGGGAGCGAGCACGAAGCTCGTCAGACGCTGACGCGCCCGGCGAGTACGAGAATTCGGTGCTCCACGCGGATGACCGTAGCACGAGGCCCGCGGTGCACTACCAGCCCTTCCCGGAGTGATCCGTCCCGCGGCATCGTCTCCGAACCGTGATCTCCGGGACCGCCCGTGCCCCGGAGTTCGGGCCCGAGATTGTCGGACCCTCGAACTAGTGTTCGACCCATGACGATGGCGGTGGGCTGGCGGACCGGCCCCGACGAGGACGACGTCCTCGACGACGAGCTGCTCGACCTCGCCCGCCCCGACCCCGAGGACCTCCTCGGCCCCACCGATGTTCCTCCGGCTGCGCTGCTGTTGGCCGCCGACCCCACCTCGATGCCCGGACAGTGGGTCGACCTCGGCATGAGCGCCTGGTTCGCGCACACCAACGAGGCCGCCCTGCAGCAGGCCCGCTGGATCCTCGAGACCAGTCGCGCCCAGGCCGGGACGTCACAGCGGGTCCTCGACCGGCCGCGGGCGGGGAAGATCGTCGCCGCATCGCTGGGCTGGTCCGAGGGCTACGCATCCACCCGGATCGAGTTCGCCCACCAGGTCCTGGAGCGCCTGCCCGCCCTGGGTGAGGCGATGGCCGATGGGCGGCTCGAGGAACACAAGGCCTCGATCTTCACCACCACCCTGGCCGACCTCGACGACACCCAGGCCCGGTCCGTGGTCGAGCGGGTGCTGCCGCTGGCGCCGCGGCTACCGTTCCGCGCACTGCGCCTCAAGATCGAGGCCGAGGCCGAAGCCGTCGACGACGGCTGGGCCGCCGCGCGACGCGCCGCCGCCATCGCCCGCCGCCGCGTCTCCTTCCGGATCGCCCCGTCCGGCGCCGCCGAGCTCTGCGGGCTCGACCTGCCCGAGGACCCGGCCCAGGACTCGTACGACCGGATCGTCGCCTTGGGGCGCCTCGTCGCTCGACGGCTGCGCCGCGCCGGCCTGGATGCGCCGAAGGGCCCCATCGAGTCCGAGGTGATGCTGACCGTCACCGGCCCCTTCGGCCCAGGCATGTGGGACACCGACGTCATCGACCACGTCGTCGATCGCTTCGGCGGACCCACCGACGAGGACGGCGGCTCCGACGACGAGGACCCGCTCGGCCCGAATGACGACGGACCGGACCACGACGGGCCGGACGACGGGGGCCCGGACGATGGCGGCCCGGACGAGAGCGGCGACCCCGACGACCGTGGACCCGACCTCGACGACCAGCCTGACGACAGCGGGTCCAGGCTGGACGACGGTGGCGCCCCCGCGGGTCCCGCGGACGGTCCTGCGCGCGCGGCCCGTACCGATGACCAGTCCCCTGCCGACGACGGTCTCGACGGGGCCCACCCGGACCCGGAGGCATCCGGTGGACCGCACGACCGAGTGCCATGGCGGGTGCCGTTCGCCCCGCGAGTGGCCCTCCGGCTCGGTCTGAAGACGCTGTTGGGGCTCGACCGACGCCCCGGGGAAATCCCCGGCCGAGGGCCCGTCGTCAACGCCGTCGCGGTGTCGATGGCCTGGGCCCGTGCGCATAGCTCCTTCCGGCTGCTGCTCTACGACCACCACGGCGCCCTCGCCCACGTCCTCAGCGTCCGACCGCCTCGCACGGGCCGGTCGGTGCCGCACGCCGACCAACGGCGACACCACCTCGTGGAGGTCACCGCCTACACCAGCGAGCTCGATGCACTCGCCGCCGCGCTCGGACACGAGCACCCCGACGAGATCCCCGAGATCCTCCAGGGAACGGCGCCCGCAACGTCAGTCATCCCCGGTGACGCCCTCGGGCTGCTCGCACGGGCCGCCCGAGCACTCGCCCGCGCCCGAGAACGGCCTGCCGACGAGCACCCCGCCCACACCCGGGCCGACGCCGGCAACCGCTTCCCCAGCGCCGCCCTCCGAGCCTGGGTCGAAGCCCGCGACCGCACCTGCCGCACCCCCGCCTGCGACGCCGACGCCGTGACCTGCGACATCGACCACACCCTCGCGGTCACCGACGGCGGACTGACGACCGCCGACGGGCTCGGCGCCGTCTGCCGCCGCGACCACACGTTCAAGCACGACCCGACCTCGGGCTGGACCGTCGACCAACCCACTGCCGGCCACTTCACCTGGACCTCCCCCACCGGCCGCACCCACCACGTCGACCCCGACCCCTACGACCCCCTGCCTGGCCCCGTCCCCCGTGCCGACGGACGCCGCGCGTCCGTGGCCGGCGGGCTCTACGCGTCGCCACCGCGACCGCGGCCTCCCGGAAGCCCACGCCCCAACCGCCACGGCCACATCACCCAGGCCAGCCGCGATACTGCCGCCCGACTCCGGGAACGCGCCCGCGACACGAACGAGGTCCACACCGACGACACGGCTCCGGAAGCGACCCCCGACGACCGCTACCCCGAGGACCCGCCCTTCTGATCGTGCCCGGCCCTGATCGAGCCCGACGCCGGCCCGCTCGCCGCCTCTCCGCCCACGCGGTCGGAGTCCGCGGCTGGCACCATCGCGGACGTGAGCGAGGAGCGGGGGACGACCACGGTGCCGACGACGGACGAGCCGGAGGACGACCCGGCGGATGACCCGAGGCCTGCGGCCGATCCGCGCCCGGCGACGTTCCGTGTCGTCCCGACCGTCTCGCTGGTCGCCGTCGCCTTCCTCGCGCTGTGCCTGTCCCCCATCGCGTTCCAGGGCGGCGCGTGGTTCCTGCTGTTCGCGATCCCGGCGGCGGCCGCGGTGTGGGTGGTGTGGACCCGGACCCGGGTGGACAACGCGGGCCTGCGCGTCCGCGGGCTGCTGGGGACGCGGTCGATGGCGTGGGCGGACGTGGCGACCCTGCGGCTGGCCGAGCGGGGATGGGTGCACGCCGTGCCGCACGAGGGCGCCGAGCTCACGCTGCGCGGGGTGCGCATCCGTGACCTCGGGCGGGTGGGGGACGCCAGCGGCGGCCGGATCAGCGTCCCGAGCCCGGCCGAGGCCGAGGCAGCCGCGGAGCACGCCCGCGAGCTGGAGGCCGCCCGCATGCGGATCGCGCGGCTGCGGGACCGTCAGGAGTCGGCAACGGACCGCGAGTCGGGAGAGGACGCCGCAACCCACGCCGAGGCCGATCCGGTGCGAGCAGACGGCGGCGGCGTCGGTGGCCGGCGCGCGGACACGGACACCCCCGACGCCATGGGCACCCCGGGCACCACGGGCCCCACGGGCACCACGGGCACCCCCGAGAGCGGTACCCCCGACGCCGAGGGCAACGCCCGCGACGCCCGCGATACCGACGACACCCGCAGCTCCGGCGACACCCATCGGACCTGACCCGACGACGGGCACACCAGGCGCCGGGCCGATCCCGCCGGCCTGCCGGACGTGCTCGTGATCACCGGCGCCTCGCCACCGGCGCCTGGCCACCCCACCGTTGCCGCACGCTCCGGACGGTCGGGCACCGCGGCGTAATCTCGCCGGCCGAACCCCTCGCCGCTCCAGGAGGATCTTCCGTGCCGCCGCTCCGTTCCCGCGTCACCACCCAGGGCCGCAACGCCGCAGGCGCCCGCGCCCTGTGGCGGGCCACCGGCATGACCGACGACGACTTCGCCAAGCCACTCGTGGCCATCGCGAACTCGTACACGCAGTTCGTGCCGGGCCACGTGCACCTCAAGGAGATGGGCGAACTGGTGGCGGGGGCGGTGCGCGAGGCGGGCGGCGTCGCGCGCGAGTTCCACACCATCGCTGTCGACGACGGCATCGCCATGGGGCACGGCGGGATGCTGCACTCGCTGCCGAGCCGCGAGGTCATCGCGGACTCCGTCGAGCACATGGTCCAGGGCCACGCCGCCGATGCGCTGGTCTGCATCTCGAACTGCGACAAGATCACGCCCGGCATGCTCAACGCGGCGCTGCGGCTCAACATCCCCACGGTCTTCGTGTCCGGCGGGCCGATGGAGGCCGGGAAGGCCGTCGTCGTCGGGGGCGTCGCGCAGGCCCCGACCGACCTGATCACCGCGATCTCGGCCAGCGCGTCCAGCGAGGTCGACGACGAGGGCCTCACCGAGGTCGAGCGCTCGGCCTGCCCGACCTGCGGCTCCTGCGCCGGCATGTTCACGGCCAACTCCATGAACTGCCTCACCGAGGCGCTCGGGCTCTCCCTGCCCGGCAACGGCTCGACCCTGGCCACCCACGTCGCCCGCAAGGCGCTCTTCGAGCGGGCCGGCCGGACCGTCGTGGACCTGGCCCGCCGGTACTACGACGGCGACGACGAGTCCGTCCTCCCGCGCCACGTGGCGGGCCGGCACGCGTTCGAGAACGCGATGGCGCTCGACGTCGCCATGGGCGGATCCACCAACACCGTGCTGCACATCCTCGCCGCGGCGCACGAGGCCGGACTGCCCTTCACCCTGGCCGACATCGACGCCGTCAGCCGCCGCGTGCCCTGCGTCAGCAAGGTCGCGCCGAACTCGAACTTCCACATGGAGGACGTCCACCGCGCCGGCGGCATCCCCGCGATCCTCGGCGAGCTGGACCGGGCCGGGCTGCTCCACCGCGACGTCCACGCGGTCCACGCGGACTCCCTGGAGGAGTGGCTCGGACACTGGGACATCCGGGGCGCCGGGCCCTCCGACGAAGCCGTCGAGCTGTACCACGCGGCGCCGGGCGGGGTCCGGACCACGCAGCCGTTCTCGACCGGCAACCGCTGGAGCTCGCTCGACACCGACCCGGCGGAGGGCTGCATCCACGACGTCGCCCACGCCTTCTCCGCCGACGGCGGCCTCGCCGTCCTCACCGGCAACCTCTCCACCGACGGCGCTGTGATCAAGAGCGCCGGGCTGCCCGAGGACGGGCGGCACTTCCAGGGGCCGGCGCGCGTCGTCGACTCCCAGGAGGAGGCCGTCTCGATCATCCTCGACCGCAAGGTGGAGCCGGGCGACGTCGTCGTCGTGCGCTACGAGGGCCCCGCGGGCGGGCCGGGCATGCAGGAGATGCTGCACCCGACCGCGTTCCTCAAGGGCGCGGGCCTGGGCGCGGTCTGCGCGCTGATCACCGACGGGCGCTTCTCCGGGGGGTCGTCGGGCATCAGCGTCGGGCACATCTCCCCCGAGGCCGCCGCCGGTGGCGCGATCGGGCTCGTCGAGCAGGGCGACCAGATCCTCATCGACGTCGACGCGCGACGCATCGAGCTGCTCGTCGACGATGACGTGCTCGCCGAGCGCCGCGCCAAGATGGAGGCCTCGGAGCGGCCGTGGCAGCCCGCCCAGGAGCGCCACCGCCACCTCACCAGCGCGCTGCGCGCCTACGCGAAGCTCGTGACGTCGGGGGCGACCGGCGCCGTCCGGGCTCTGTAGTCGCGGCAGGACGCCGGTGCTGACCCTCCGCTCCTCCGTCGCGGTGTGTCAGCCGTCGTCGCCGCGGGGCGGGGGGTCGCGGCAGGACGCCGGTGCTGACCC
>JAICLN010000380.1 GCA_025925615.1 Actinomycetospora sp.
CGGCGAACGGGTCCCGGTCGGCGAACATCGGGCCCACCACGGTGCGGCTCCCGGCCCGCCACCCGCCGCCGTGGACGAACACCACGAGCGGGACCTCGGCCGCGGAGTCGGGGCGGACGACGTCGAGCAGCAGCGGCCGGAAGCCCGGGAGCACGGCGTACTCGACGGCGCGGCGGCGTAGCAGTCCGCCGCTCCGGTCGGCGGCGGGGAGCGGCGCGGGCGCGGGGGCCGGCAGGGCCCCGGACGATGGAGCGCCGGGCGAGGGCGCCTCAGTCGATGAGGTGGGCATCGACGTGGAACTCGTTGCGGTAGCGGCGCGCGGCGTCCCCCAGCTGCTCGGGGGAGGGCACGACCGGCGGGCCGGGCGGCATCCGCGATTCGGTGCGCTCCCCGGCGGCCGCGAAGAAGCGCTCGAACCCGCCGGTGTTCACCCCGAGGGTGCGGGCCCGGTGGGACTCGACGCGGAACGTGTGCCGGTGACCGGCGGGCACGTACCCGAAGTCACCCGTCGTCAGGACCTTGTCGACCCGCCCGCCGTCGCCGTCCTCGACCACCACCCGGACCTTCCCGTCGAGCACGAAGAAGATCTCGTGCACGTCGGCGTGGGAGTGGACGGGGATCGCGTCGCCGCGCGGAGCCTCCATGGTGAAGACCCCGAACTGGCCGTCGGTCTCGTCGCCGGAGAGCAGCACCGTGAAGAGCTGGTCGAACAGGTGGGCGCGCTCGCCCTCCCCGGCCTCGAGCACGTAGGGCACCGGCTTGCCCGGCAGGGCGAACGAGCCGGGTGTGGCGAACTCAGCGGTCATCGGGTCCTCCGGGGGTCGGATCGGCGGCGGTCCGGCGCCGACCATGGTGTGACCCGGACCGCCGTCCCGACGGGGGCCTTCCATTGACCGGCATGACAGGCTCGGTCGATGGACGCGCCGCCGCGTCGGGGCAGGCGGCCCGGGCAGGGCGATCCCGTCGTGGTGCGCGCGCTCGCGCTGCTGGCCGCGTTCGACGCCGGGCACCGCGCGCTGAGCCTGGCCGAGCTGAGCCGGAGGACCGCGATCCCGCTGTCGACCACGTTCCGGCTCGCGGGCCATCTGCTGGCCTGGGGCGCCCTGGAGAAGGGCGAGGACGAGCGCTACGTGGTCGGGCTGCGGCTCTTCGAGATCGCCTCGCTCGCGCCGCGCAGCCACGGCCTGCGCGAGGTGGCGCTGCCCTACCTCGAGGACCTCCACGAGGTGTCCGGCCAGCACGTCCTGCTCGCGGTCCGCGAGGGCGACGAGGCCCTGCTCGTCGAACGCCTCTCGTCCCGGGGCGCCGTCGAGATCGACTACCGCGTGGGCGGGCGGATGCCGCTGCACGACACCGGGGTCGGCCTGGTGCTGCTCGCGGACGCTCCGCGGCCGGTGGTGGCCCGTGTCGCGGGCGGGCTCGACGCCCCCGCGGCGGAGCGGCTGCGGCGCTGGCTCCCCGACGTGCGCCGGCTCCAGGTCGCGGTCTTCGAGCGGTCCTCGCCCGCGCCGGTGTCGTCGGTCGCGGCGCCCGTGCGCGACGGCCTCGGCCAGACCCTCGCGGCGGTGTCGGTCGTGGTCCCGGCGGGCTCGGCTCGGCCCCAGGCCTACGCCCAGGTGGTACGGGCGACCGCGCTCGCCGTCTCGCGGGGGCTGGGCCACCGCCCGCCGCGCACGGGCTGAGGGGCTTGTCACTCGACGGCTTGGAGCGGACGGGGAAGCGGAGCACGATGGCGCGATGCGGCGTCGTCTCCTGCGGTGGCTGCTGCACCGTGACCCGGGCCTGGACGCCACCCGGCGGGCCGTGCGGATCGCGGTGGCGGCGTCGGTGGCGTTCCTCGCGTGCCGCTACGGGCTGGGCCAGGGCACCGTCGCGGTGTACGCGGTCTTCGGGGTGCTCGGCTTCGGGGTGTTCTCGACGATCAACGGGACCCCCGCGCAGCGGACCCGGACGATCGGCGCGTGCTGCCTCGCCGGCCTCGTCCTGGTCAGCGTCGGCTCGCTGCTGGCGGTCGACACCTGGGCGGCGACCGTCGGGGTGCTCATGGCCGGGGTGGCCGTCGCCCTGCTCGCGCTGGGCGGCCCGCGCGCCGCGGGCGTCATGGTCGGGCTGCACCTGCTCTACATCCTCCCGTCCTTCCCGCCGTTCGAGCCCGACCAACTGCCGCTGCGCCTCCTCGGGCTCGTCATCGGCACCGGCCTGCTCGCGCTCGCCGACCGGTTCCGGCTGCCCCCCGCGCCGCCGCACCGGTTCGCGCGGCGCGCCGCGGCGGCCGCCCTCGCCATCGGCCGCCACCTGGAGGCGCTCCTCGGTGATCGGGGGGAATGCGACGGGCCCGACGGCCGCACGGAGCTCGCCCGGGCCCGCCGGGCCGCCGCGTGGACGACCGACCGGCTGCGCCTGGCCGCGGTCCCGGTCGACGAGC
>JAICLN010000167.1 GCA_025925615.1 Actinomycetospora sp.
CCGCGGCCACCGCGAGCCCGGCCCACAGCATCGGGCGGCCCAGCAGTCGGCGCGGTCCGGCCACCCAGATCCCGATGGCGAGCGCCGCGAGCAGCACCGGGATGAGCACCTTGTCGAACAGCGCCACCGCGACGACGACGCCGAGGGCGAGCAGGAGTCGGTCGCGCGTCGCGGCCCCGCGGGCGTCCGGGTGGGCCTCGAGGCGCAGCCAGCGCACGAGCAGCAGCAACGCCACCGACCAGCAGAACGGGTCGACCGTCGACGTCGCGAGGAGGTGGCCCGTGGCGAGCAGGTAGGGGCTGGCCGCGGTCGCGACGGCGGCGAGCACCTGCGCCCGGCGGCGGCCCCCGAGCTCGGCGGCGATCAGGGCCGCGACGACCACCCCGGCCGCGGTGAGCAGCGTCGCCGGGAGCCGCAGGACGACGAGGTTCCCGGGCGCGAGGTGCTGCAGGGCCGCTGCGAGCAGGGGGAGCATCGGCGGTTGGTCGGCATAGCCGGCCGCCGGCCGGGCCCCCGCAGAGAGGAAGTAGTACTCGTCGCCGAAGTAGCCGTAGCGCGAGGACACCGCGACGAGCACGACGGCGAGGGCAGCCGCGACACCCAGGACCGGCCACCACGCGACATCGGGCCGGTCGGTCGAGGCGTCGGGAGCGACCGCGGGAGACGCGGCGGCGGGGAGGCCGCGGGCCGGCGTCGTCGTCATCCGCCCCGGTCTCCTCTCCCGTGATCCCGACGTCGGTGGGTGTCCCTTCGGTTCCTGAAGGAAACCGCACCGCACGCACCGGACGTGCGCGGGGGTGCGCCCCCGGCCTGCGACACTGCCCGACGATGGAGCTCACCGACAGCTGGTCGCGGGCCCGCGGCGCGGATCCGGCGGCCGTCCCGCTGGCCCGGCTCGCGGTGCTCACCGACCGCTTCGAGCTCCGGGAGACCCGCAACGCGGCCGCCGTGCTCGCCGCCACCGCACCCGCCGAGTTCGCCGAGCTCTGCGCGGTGCTCGACGCCTTCGCGCTGCACACTCCTGACCTCATCGAGGCCGGCGGCAACGAGTCCCGGCTCGCGCAGCGCCTCAACGCCGACTTCCGGTCCCGGGGCTGGCGGGAGGGCCGGGTGGACACCGTCGTACGGTCGGTGCTCCAGGTCCAGCCGTGGGCCCCGGCGGGCGAGCGGGACGTCGTCGAGCGCTGCGACGAGGTCCGCAACGAGGGCTACAAGGTCGACAACGTGAAGGGCCGCGTCGCGCTCGATGTCGAGTGGAACGCCAAGGACGGAAACCTCGACCGCGACATCGGGGCCTACCGCAGCCTCTACGACGCCGGGCTGATCGACGGGGCGGTGCTGCTGACGCGGACCCACGACGACGTCCGCGAGCTCGCCCGCCGCCTCTCCCGGGACGCGGGCCAGTCCGACGAGCAGGTCCGCAGCCGCTTCTCGACGTCCACGACGACGCACCTGGGCAAGCTGGAGTCGCGGATGACGCGCGGCGACGCCGGGGGCTGCCCGCTGCTGGCGGTCGCGGTGAGCGCCCGGTGCTGGGTGCTCGACGATGCAGCTGAGCACGCCGAGAGGGGGTCCGGTCCGGATCGGGGCTTCCTCGCCCTCGGGTGGCCCGCCGCGGACCAGCCCGTCCTCGACGGGTGGTCCGGGTGACGGGCGGGCACGACGCGCGACGCCGGGCCGCGACCGCGGGACTGTCGGACCCCGCCGCTACCGTCGCGGCCGTGACCGCCGCTCCCGCCGACCCCAGCGCGCCGCCGCCCCCGCCTCCGGCCGGGAGGCGCGCGGCACGGGCCGACCCGCTGCGGGTCGACGTCACCCCCCTCGAGGCCGCGCCACTGCCGCACACGCCGGGCGGGTGGTCGTGCGTGTACGCCGATCCGCCGTGGCGGTTCACCAACCGCACCGGGAAGGTCGCGCCCGAGCACCGGCGGCTCGACCGCTACGACACGATGACCGCCCCCGAGATCGCGGCGCTCCCGGTGGCCGACGTCGTCGCCGACAACGCCCACCTCTACCTCTGGGTGCCGAACGCGCTGCTCCCCGAGGGGCTCGCCGTCATGCAGGGCTGGGGCTTCCGCTACGTCTCGAACCTCGTGTGGGCCAAGCGCCGCAAGGACGGTGGGCCCGACGGGCGGGGCGTCGGGTTCTACTTCCGCAACGTCACCGAGCTCATCCTGTTCGGGGTGCGCGGCTCGATGCGCACGCTCGACCCGGCCCGCCGGCAGGTCAACATGATCGAGACGGTGAAGCGCGAGCACTCCCGCAAGCCGGACGAGGCGTACGAGCTGATCGAGGCGTGCTCGCCGGGCCCGTACCTCGAGATGTTCGCGCGCTACCCCCGCGTGGGCTGGACGGTCTGGGGCGCGGAGTCGGACGCGGACGTGGCTCCGCGCGGGCGGCAGTACCCGTCCTACGGCGGCCCGGCCACGAATCGGAACGGGCACGCTCAGTCACCCCTACGCGGAGCTGAGTGACCACAGAGCGTCGTTTCGACGCGAGATCTGACCGCTGGACCGACCAGTAACACCAGGTGGGTGGCGCAGGGCGACCACTCTTGGTGAGAATACCCCTATGGCGAAGACCCCCGAGCTGGCGCGCAACCAGCGGGTGACGGGTCCCGAGCGCGAGAAGCTCTGCAACGAGCTGCTCAAGCGGTACCAGCGGGGCCAGAGCATCCGTGAGATCTGCGCCGAGACCGGCTACAGCATCGGCCGCGTCCGGCGGCTCCTCGTCGACGCGGGAGTGGAGTTCCGCGGTCGCGGCGGCACCCACGGGCGGGCACGCAAGAAGGCCGACTAGCCCGCGGACCCGGTCAGTGCCGCAGGCGGGCGAGGACGCCCCGGCCGCGGCGCAGGGCGACGTCCAGGCGTGAGCCCTCGGTCGGCGCCAGGCCGAGCTGGCGCGCGACCTGCAGCTGGTCCAGGACCACGAAGTCCGAGACGATCACGCCCGCGCGGACCGTGACGTGGTCGACGCCGTCGAGGTCGAGACGTAGGCCGGTCGGGGCGACGCCCGCCCACGCGGCGCCGTCGTGCGTGCCGCTCAGCGTCCACCGCACGAAGACCGTCTCGTCCTGCTCGGCCATCGCCTGCATCGTCATCGTCAGGTCGGGGACCGCGGCGAAGAGCCGGTCCCAGAAGCCCAGGATCTCCTCGGCGCCTCGGTAGGTGGCGTCCGGCAGCCGCAGCCGGGACTCGGTCGACAGAACGGCGCGCAGGGGCGCCGCGTGGTGGGTGTTGACGATGTCGAACAGCCAGCGCATCACCTCGCCCGGCGCCGCGTGCGCGCCCGGCGGGGTGGGGGCGGGCGGGCCGGCGGCCACGCGGGGCGTCATGGTTGCGGACCCTAGCCCCGCACCCGGGTATCGGCAGGATCGCCCGCGACGAGGATGGAGCACTGCCCGAAGACGGCCTCGCGGACCTCGTCGTCGTCGCAGTCGCGCTGGACCCGGAACTCGACGGAGCGGTCCCCGGAGACGAGCCGGTCGAAGGCGTCGGCGACCTCGCGCAGGTACCGCGGCTCGGCGAGCCCGCGCCCGAAGTGGCCCATGCAGACCAGGGAGACGTCGGGCTCCAGCGCGGCGAGCCGGGCGGTGGAGCGGGCGAAGGCCTCGAGGTCGGACTCGGGCGCCTGCGCGTAGATCGGGCCGGTGTTGAGGGTGTCCCCGCCGAAGAGGAGCCCGTCGCGGTCGTCGACCAGGCACACCGAATCGGGGCTGTGGCCGGGGGTGTGGAGCACGGTCAGGGTGCGCGCGCCGAGGTCGATGAGGTCCCCCTCGTGCAGCGGCACCGGCACCGGGCCCGGCGGCGGGCCCGGCCGCACCCAGGCCTCGGCGTCGAACCCCGCCGGCAGCTCGCGGGGGTCGGAGTCGTCGGTGAGCAGGTGGAAGAAGCGCCGGTCGAGCTCCCGGTAGGGACCGGCGGCCTCGAGCAGGGCGCGGGTGTACCCGAGGTAGGAGGCGCGGACCGCGGGCGGGGCGCCGGCGGTGAGCAGCGGGACGCCGAGCTCGTGGATCGCGACCGCCTCGAACTCGGCGTTGCCGCCGACGTGGTCGAAGTGGTGGTGGGTGTTGACCGCCTCGACCGGCATGCCCGCGGCGGCCTCGGCCACCGGCCTGATCGGGGCGATCCCCAGGCCGGTGTCCAGCAGCACGGCGCGGTCGCGGCCGGCGACGAGCCAGCTGGTGACGTGGGTGGGCTCGGCCACGAGCCACACGCCCGGCGAGACCGGCCGCACGTGGAACCAGGGCCGGGCCACCGTCACGCCTCGGTGAGGATCCGCGGTCCGTCGGGGGTGATCGCGATGGTGTGCTCGACGTGGGCGGCGCGGCTCCCGTCGGCGGTGCGCAGCGTCCAGCCGTCGGGATCGTGCCGGTACTCGTCGCTGCCGCCGGCGTGCAGCATCGGCTCGATCGCGATGACGAGGCCCGGCCGGAGCTTGAGGCCCTTGCCCGCGCGGCCCTCGTTGGCGACGTGCGGCGGCTCGTGCATGGCGCGCCCGACGCCGTGGCCGCCGTGGTCGGCGAGCATGCCGTAGCCGGCGGGGCGGGCCACCCCGGCCACGGCGGCGCCGATGTCGCCGAGGGTCTTGCCGGAACGGGCGGCGGCGATGCCCGCGTACAGGGCGCGCTCGGTGGTGTCGATCAGCGCGAGGTCGGCCGGGTCGGCGGCCTCGGCCGGACCGACGACGTAGCTGATCGCGGCGTCACCGCACCAGCCGTCGAGGAAGGCGCCGATGTCGATGCTGACGAGGTCGCCCTCGACGAGCCGGTAGTCGCCGGGGATGGCGTGCACGACGGCGTCGTTGACGCTCGAGCAGATGACCCCGGGATAGGGCGACGGGGCGAAGTGCGGGTGGTAGTCGAGGAATGCCGGCACGGCGCCGTGCGCGCGCATCACGTCGTGTGCGGCGGTGTCCAGTTCCTTGAGCGAGACGCCCGGCGCGCTGGCGCCGCGGACGGCCTGCAGGCACTCGGCGACGACGCGGCCGGCCTCCCGCATCGCGTCGATCTCGCCGGGGGTCTTGAGCTCGATGGTCACGTGGCGCCTCACCGTGGCGACAGTAGCCCGAGGGACGGGGACGGCGTCGAGGATGCGTCGGCGCCGCCGAATGACATCGCTGTCATTCATCCCCACTGTGGACAGGCCCTGTGGACAACTCCGCTCGGGTCTGTGACCCGGATCGTCCCGTGGGGCGCCGACGGCGGGGGTATCCGCCCGGGTCCGCCAGCCCCGCACCACCGAGGAGTACCCCGTGACCGCAGGCCGCTTCAGCGGGAAGGTCGTCATCGTGACCGGGGGCGGCTCCGGCATCGGCGCCGCCACGGCGCACCGCTTCGCGGCGGACGGCGCGACCGTCGTCGTCACCGGCCGATCGTCGGACAAGCTCGAGAAGACCGTCGCCGACGCCCCGGGCGGCTCCACCGTCGTCGCCCGCGCCGCCGACACCTCGGACGAGCAGGCGATCACCCACCTCGTCGACACGGTGGCACGCGAGCACGGCCGGCTCGACACCCTGGTCAACAACGCGGCGATCGCCGAGCCGGGCACCGTCACCGACCTCGACGCCGACAACTGGGCCCAGGTCATGGCGATCGACGTCAACGGCGTCTTCTTCGCCTCGAAGGCCGCGATGCCGCACCTGGTCGCCACGAAGGGCAGCATCGTCAACGTCGGTTCGGTCTCCGGGCTCGGCGGCGACTGGGGGATGGCCGCCTACAACGCGGCCAAGGGCGCCGTCGTGAACCTGACCAACGCGATGGCGCTCGACCACGGCGGCGACGGCGTGCGCGTCAACGCGGTGCACCCCAGCCTCACGGTGACCGACATGAGCGCGGGCATCCGCGAGGACGACGACACCCTGGCGAAGTTCCGCGACCGCATCCCGATGGGCCGGCCCGCCGAGCCCGCCGAGGTCGGCGACGTGATCGCCTTCCTCGCCAGCGAGGACGCCCGCTTCGTCAACGGCGCCCACCTGCCCGTCGACGGCGGCCTCGGCGCCTCGAACGGCCAGCCGCGGATGTAGGTGGCCTTCGGCCATGTGAGCACTTTCCGGGGCTATAACCCCGGAAAGTGCTCACGAGCGCGCAGCGCACCTACAGGAACTCGTACTCCGACGGGTCCAACGCCTTGGTCGCCTTCTCGTACTCGACCATGTAGCCGGGCCAGTTGGTGACGATGCGGCCGGAGGCGTCGCGGTACCAGGAGTCGCACGCGAGCCAGGCGGTCCCCCGGAACCGTTCCTGCACCTCGCGGTCGTACTCCGCCTCGACGTCGGGCCGCACGTCCACCGCCGCCGCCCCGCGCCGGTCGGCCTCCTCGAGGGCGCTGCGCACGTACCGCGCCTGCGCCTCGAGGTAGACGATGATCGAGCCGCCCGAGGTGTTGGTGTTCGGGCCGTAGAGCACGAACAGCGACGGGAAGCCGGGCACCGTCATCCCCAGGTGCGCGTGCGGGCCGTCGGACCACGCGTCCCGCAGCGACGTCCCGCCCCGCCCGTAGATCTCCATCGGGAACATGAACTGGGTGGTCTTGAACCCGGTGCCCCAGACGATCGTGTCGACGCGGTGCAGCGTGCCGTCCGCGGTGCGCACGCCGTCGGCCTCGATCCGCTCGACGGAGCCGGTGACGACGTCGACGTTGTCGCGCTGCAGGGCCGGGAGCCAGTGCGAGCTGAACAGCACCCGCTTGCACCCGAAGGTGTAGTCCGGCCAGACCTTGCGGCGCACCTCGGGGTCGCGCAGCTGACGCGCCATGAACCACCTCGAGCGGAACGAGAGCAGCCAGCCGAAGCTCCGCGGGGTGCGGATGGCCAGGGTCAGCGACTCGAGGTAGACGTTCTTGAGGCCCCACCGGCGGACCCGCTGCAGGTAGGGGACCTTCATCAGGCCGCGCACGACCTTCGGGTAGAGCACGTTCTTGCGCGGGAGGAACCAGTTCCCGGTCCGCTGGAAGACCGAGAGCCGCCCGACGACCGGAGCGATCTCGGGCACGAACTGGACGGCGCTGGCCCCGGTGCCGATGACCCCGACGCGGCGCCCGGTGAGGTCGTGGTCGTGGTCCCACTCGGCGGAGTGGAAGGTGTGGCCGGCGAAGTCCTCACGCCCGGGGATGTTCGGGATCGAGGGCTGGGCGAGCTGACCCGTGGCGACCACCACCGCGTCGGCGGTCCAGGTCCGGGGCTCGCCGTCGGTCTCGGCCTCGATCCGCCAGTGCTTCGCCTCGTCGTCCCACCGGGTCTCGCTGACCCGGGTGCCCGGGACGACGAGGTCGGCGACGCCGTGCTCGCGGGCCACCGTGCGGAGGTAGTCGAGGATCTCCGACTGCGGCGAGCAGAGCCGTGACCAGCTGCGACGCTGCGCGTACGAGTAGGAGTAGAGGTGGCTGGGGACGTCGCACGCGGCGCCCGGGTAGGAGTTCGCGAGCCACGTCCCGCCGATGCCCGACGACGCGTCGAGGATCGTGACGTCGGTGTATCCGTGGGCCCGCAGCTCGATCGCCGCCCCGATGCCGCCGAACCCGGCACCGATGATCACCACGCGTCTGGCCACTGGTCGAGCTCCCGTCTCCGCAGTGTCGTGACCCGGAACCTATGGGCATCCTGATCTCGTGGCTGAACGAGTACTGGTCTTCGACGGTGACTGTGGGTTCTGCACGCGCAGCGTCGGGTGGGTCCGCGCGATGGACCGGCGCGGGCGGATCGCGGTCCGGCCCTACCAGGAGCCGGGCGCCCCGGAGTCGATCGGCACCGACGCGGCGACCTGCGCGGACGCCGTGCAGTGGTGCGGCCCCGACGGTCACCGGCTCGCCGGCGCGGCCGCGGTCAGCGCCGTGCTCGACACCGTGACCGGGACGCCGATCCCCTCGGCCCTCTACCGGGTGACCGCCCCGGTGCAGGAGCGGGTGTACCGCTGGGTGGCCGACCACCGCTCGCGCTTCCCCGGGATGACGCCGTACTGCCAGTCGCATCCCGGGTCCTGCGCCCGCTGAGCACCGGTGCCGACGATGTGGCTTTTCGGACACTCAACGTCTGCGATGCGACACCGCTGACATTCACCTGGCCGCGGTCACCTGGCCGGCCACCGACATCAGCAGCGCGTCCTGGCCGCGCGCGGCCACGAGCTGCACCGCCCGCGGCAGGTCCGCCCCGGTGTCGACGGGCAGCGTCACGGCCGGCTGGCCGGTGTGGTTCCACAGCGGGGTGTGCGCGTAGAGGCGGCCCATCGAGGTCAGGGTCGCGACGCCGTTGCGACGAGTGCCGTGCGCCGGCCCACCCCAGCGGTCGACCAGCGGGGCCGGGCCGCGCATCGTCGGGGTGAGCAGGACGTCGACGCCGAGCTCGTCGAGCACCTGCGCGCCCCACCGCTCGCCGTGGCGCACCGCCGCCCGCACGACGGCGGGTGCGACGAGGCCCCCGGCGCGCGCGAGCTCGCGGATCCGGTCCTCGAGCAGCTCAGGCCGGTCGGCCCCGGCCGCGGCGTCGTGCAGCCCGCGGAGGATCCGGGTGGTGACGCCGAGCGCGGCGGCCTGGGCGCGGTCGGCGCGGATCCGGACGGGACGGACCCGGTGGCCGAGGTCGGCGAGACGGTCCGCCACGAGCCGCACCGCGCCCGCGGCGTGTGCCTCGAGCCGCAGCGGCGGGGCCAGCGGGGCCGGATCCACCGCCACCCCGATCCGCAACCGGCCCGGAGACACGGCGAGCGCGTCGCGCAGCGACTCCGGGAACCGCCCGATCGTGTCGAGGTAGTCCGCGGCGAGCCCGAGGTCGCGGGTCAGGCAGCCCTGCGTCGAGAGGCCGTGCCACCCGCCGCTCGAGGGCATCGTCCCGGTCGTCGGCTTGAA
>JAICLN010000141.1 GCA_025925615.1 Actinomycetospora sp.
CGGCGACGACGCCGCCCGCTGGGGCGAGTTCTGCCCCTTCGTCGAGTACGACGACGACGAGGCGGTGCCGTGGCTGCGGTGCGCGCTGGAGTCGGCCGGGGTGCTGGGCTCCACGGGGGTGCTGGGGGCCGCGTGGCCGGCGCCGCGACGGGCGAGCGTCCCGGTCAACGTGACCGTGCCCGCCGTCGGGCCCGAGCAGGCCCATCGGATCGTCGCGTCCTCGGGGGCGGGCACGGCCAAGGTCAAGGTGGCCGAGCGCGGGCAGGACCCCGGCGCGGACCTCGCCCGGGTCGAGGCCGTCCGCGACGCCCTGGGCCGGTCCGGGCGGGTCCGGGTCGACGCGAACGGCGGGTGGGACGTCGGGTCGGCGGTCGCGGCGATCACGGCCCTCGAGAAGGCGGCGGGCGGGCTGGAGTACGTCGAGCAGCCGTGCGCGTCGGTCGAGGAGCTCGCTCAGGTCCGGCGGCGGGTGGACGTCCCGGTCGCCGCGGACGAGTCGATCCGCCGGGCCGAGGACCCGATGCGGGTGGTCGCCGCGCAGGCCGCCGACGTCGCCGTCGTGAAGGTCGCGCCGCTCGGCGGGGTCGCCGCGTCGCTGCGGATCGCCGAGGCCATCGGGCTGCCCTGCGTGGTGTCCTCGGCGGTGGAGAGCTCGGTGGGGCTCGCGGCCGGGCTCGCGCTGGCCGGGGCGCTGCCCGAGCTGCCCTACGCCTGCGGGTTCGCGACGACGAGCCTGCTGGCGGCGGACGCGGTGGCGGACGCCGACGCTGTCGTGCCGGTGGCCGGGGCGCTCGCGGTGCCCACCGCGCCGCCGCCCGCATCGCCCGCCCGGCTCGCGGAGCACGCCGCGTCCCCGGACCGGGCGGCCTGGTGGCTCGACCGGCTGACCCGGGTACTACGCGTCGTGCAACGCTGAATCGACGGAGAGCATGAAGCAGGCGCAGCAGGTCGGCGCGCTTCTGGGTCTCGACGACGAGACGGTCGCGGCGCTCGCCCTCCCGCCGGTGCGCGGGGACGCGGCGCTCGACCCCACCGAGCCGGTCACCTACCGCCTGCAGGAGGCGCTGCAGGTGTACGGGAGCGCGTTGCACGAGCTCATCCGCGAGGAGTTCGGCGACGGGATCATGAGCGCCATCGACTTCTCCCTCGAGTTCGAGCGCGAGCCGGACCCGAAGGGTGACCGCGTGAAGCTGACCTGGAGCGGCAAGTTCCTGCCCTACAAGGTCTGGTGATCGGCTTCTCGACGGGTCGACACGCCGTCGCGTCGTCGGCCTGACTCGACCCGTGCGGGGGTAGCGTGCGGAGCGTGACCGCCGCTCCGCCGCAGGACTCCCGGGTGCAGCCGCCGGCCGCAGCTGGCGAGCCCGAGGGCCCTCCCCTGCACGTGCGCACCGCGTTCGGGGTGCGCGAGGCGGAACCACGGCCGCGCCCCCACCTGCCCGGCCCGGCCTGGACCTGTGACGGGGTCCTGCTGCGTCCGGTGTCCGACACGGTGCTCGCCGCGTGGTCGGCGGCCACCACCGAGGAGCTCGCGTCGACGGGTGTCGACGGGGTGCGGGTCGCGCGCCCGGTGCGGGCCTCCGACGGCCGCCGCGTGGTGTCCGGGTGGGCCGCCTGCCACGACATCGCGGGCCAGGTGCGCCCCCGGCACGACGACGTCGTCGCCGTGTCCCTGCGGCTGCACCGCGCCACCGCGAAGATGGCCCGCCCGCGGTTCGTGGACGACCGCGACGACATCCTCGCCCGCGCCGACCGCATGGCCTTCGGCGAGCGGGCGGTGTCCCTCGACGCCGAGACCGGCGGCGACCTGTTCGCCGAGCTCGCCCGGCGCCGCACCGAACTTGCCGTGCCCTCGCAGCTCGTTCATGGCGACCTGTTCGGCACCGTGCTCTTCGACGGCCCGGACTCCGCCGACACACCGAGCGCCGAGCAGGTGCCGCCGGCCGTGCTCGACGTCGTGCCGTTCTGGCGCCCGGTCGAGTGGGCGGCCGCCGTCGTCGTCGTGGACGCCCTCGCGTGGGGCGGTGCCGACGCCGGGATCGTCGGCCGCTGGTCCCACCTCGTGGCGTGGCCGCAGATGCTGCTGCACGGGCTGCTCTTCCGGCTCGCCGTGCACGCCCAGCACCCGGCCTGCACCAAGGAGTCGCTGCGTGGGCTGGAGCACGCCGCCCGTGTCGTCACCGACCTGCTCTGAACCGTGACCCTGCTCTGAACGTGACGCGGTGCTCTCGCTCCGTCGTCGCGGTCGAACCGTCGCCGGTGATCGAGCGGCACGTCGCGCTGGAGACCGGCGTGGCGCTGGAGGACTCGGACGTCGTCGTCGCGACCTATCCTGTGCGGGTGGTGGACGGGACGGTCGAGGTCGGCAGGCGTGGCTGAGGGCCCCCTGGACGGCGTGCGGGTCGGGGTGACCGCCGACCGGCGCGCGGACGACCAGATCGACCTGCTCCACCGTCGGGGCGCGACGACGCTGCACGGCCCGACCATGCGGATCGTTCCCCTCGCCGACGACGCCGAGCTCGCCGCCACCACGCGGGCGCTGCTGGCGGCGCCACCCGCCGTCGTCGTCGCCACCACCGGGCAGGGGATCCGGGGCTGGCTCGAGGTGGCCGACGAGTGGGCGCTGGGGGAGCGGCTGCGGGCGGTGCTGGCCGGGGCCGAGATCCTCGCGCGCGGGCCGAAGGCACGGGGCGCGATCCGCGGGGCCGGGCTGCGGGAGGCGTGGTCGGCCGACGAGACCGAGTCGTCCCGGGAGGTGCTCGAGCACCTGCTCGCCTCCGACCTCGCGGGCCGGCGGATCGCGGTCCAGCTGCACGGCGACCCGATGACGTCGTTCCTCACCGCGCTGCGCGAGGCGGGCGCCGACGTCGTTGAGGTGCACGTCTACCGCTGGGAGCCCCCGCCGGACCTGCCCGCCGTCGACGCGCTGATCGACGCGATCGTGGGCGGGTCGGTCGACGCCGTGACCTTCACCAGCGCGCCCGCCGTCGAGGGGCTGGTCCAACGCGCGGAGGCGCTCGGGCGGGGCGAGGAGCTGTTGGGCGCGCTGCGCGGCGGGCCGGTGGGCTCGGGGGTGGTGGCCTGCGCCGTGGGACCGGTGACCGCAGCTCCGCTGGATCGCCGCGACGTCCCCTCGATCGCCCCCGACCGGTTCCGGCTCGGCGCGATGGTGCGGCGGCTGGAAGCGCACGTCGCGGGTACCCCGGCCCGGTGAGCACCCCGGCGCTGGTCGTCCTGGCGCACGGCACGGGCGACGCCGCCGGCCGGAGCACCTGGGGGCGGCTGCTGGTGCGGCTGCGCGCGGCCCTGCCCGACGTCGAGGTGCGCCTCGCCTACGCGGGAGTGGCGCGTCCGCAGCTCGCCGACGTCCTCCCGCAGCTGGACGGACCCGTCGTCGTGGTCCCGGCGTTCCTCGCGGCGGGGTTCCACGTGCGGGTCGACGTCCCGGGGCAACTCGCGGCGCTCGGGCGGGACGACGTCGTGCTCGCGGAGCCGCTCGGTTCGGACCCGGTGCTCGTCGACGTGGCGCTCGAGCGGCTGCGCGAGGCCGGGTGGGACGGCGAGCGGGTGGTGCTGACGGCGGCCGGCTCGACCGACGCCGCGGCCCAGGAGGACCTCCGGGTGGCGGCGGGGCGGTTCGCGGAGCGGCTCGGGACGGCGGTCCCGGTGGGCTACATCGCGGGCGGTGAGCCGCGGGTGGCCGACGTCGTGGCGGCGCAGGACGGCCCGGTCGCGCTGGTGACGTGGCTGCTCGCGCCCGGGGCGTTCCACCGCTGGCTGGCCGATGCCGGCGCGGTGGTGGTCGCCGAGCCGCTGGGTGACCACGACGGCGTCGTCGAGGTGGTGCTGGCGCGGTACGTGCGAGGTGCGCTGCGCGCTCGTGAGCACTTTCCGGTGCTATAACCCCGGAAAGTGCTCACCTGGCGGAACGCCACCTCTCGGCGTACCGGGCGGCCGCCGCCTCGTCCTTGTCGCGCGTGCGCTCGGCCCGCGCCTCGACGCCGGTGCCCTGCGGGTAGCCCGCCTTGACCAGTCGGTGCTCGGCCGTCTCGTGCAGGTAGGCCGCCCCGAAGATCAGGCCCATGATCGTGCCGCCGAGCGCGCTCATCACGCGCAGCCACAGCGGCCCCGGGACGAAGACGATGATCGCGGCGACGAAGGGCGCGAGCTGCACGACGAGCCGGACCAGGTGGCGGACCCACCAGGTGCGGGACGTGGTGTCGTGCAGGACCCACGGCGCGAAGCGGGCCGGCAGGCCGCCGCCGAAGCAGTACCAGAGCCACCACAGCGGGCCGGGTCGCGGGGTCGAGACCACGGGGAGTTCCTCCTCAACGGTTTGTTCCCCAACAGTATGTGCCCCAAGAGTAGAGTGGGGCGTCATGACGGCGACCACAGACGAGATCGAGATCGACCCTCTCGCGCTGGAGAACCAGGTCTGCTTCGCGCTGGCCGTCGCCGCCCGCTCGGTGATCGCGCTCTACCGGCCGCTGCTCGAGCCGATGGGCCTGACCCACCCGCAGTACCTGGTGATGCTGGCGCTGTGGGGCCACGCCCCGCTCTCGGTCACCGACCTCTCGGGGATGCTCGCGCTGGACCCCGGCACGCTCTCGCCGCTGCTCAAGCGGCTCGAGGCGCAGGGCTACGTCGAGCGCCGTCGGGTCCCGGGCAACGAGCGCACCCTCGCCGTCACGCTCACCGGGGCGGGCCGGGCGCTGCGGGTCGACGCCGAGCGCATCCCACCGGCCATCGTCGAGCGCCTCGGGATGCCGGTCGAGGAGCTCCTGCGCCTGCGCGGCGACCTGACCGCCGTCATCGCCGCGGCCACCGCGGAGCCGGCGTCGGGCTCCTGATCGACCTGGGGTGTTGCGGACCGTTCGGTCCCCACACGGAAGTCGATCACGGTTCGGCGACCCCGGGCCGGACGCGTCGACACGGGCCGGGCCCGACGCGCACCCTGTCCTGCATGACCACCACCGAGCGCCTCGTCGACGTCGGGGCGTCGCAGGACGTGCCCGAACGCGGCCGCCTCGTCGTCGAGATCACCACCGCGACGGGTGCCGTCACCCTCGGGATCTTCCGGTTCGGGGGCCGGCTCTACGCCTGGGAGAACGTCTGCGCGCACCAGGGTGGGCCGGCCTGCCAGGGGCGGATCGTGAGCCGGATCCGCGAGCGGCTCGACGAGGAGCGCCGCAGCCTCGGCCTGCGCTTCGACGAGGACACCATGCACGCGGTGTGCCCGTGGCACGGTTTCGAGTACGACGTCACGACGGGGCGGCACCCCGGGCGCCCCGACCTCGCGCTGCGGTCCTTCCCGGTGACCGAGGACGGAGGACGGATCCGTGTCTCCGTCTGAGCGGGCCGGCCACACCGACCGCGCGCGACGCATCGACGACCTGGTCACGGCCCTCGGCGTCGAGATCGACGCGGGCCTCGACGACGGGGCGATCGCCGCGCTCGACCCGGGCACGGCCCGCCGCCTCCTGAGCACCGCCGCCCGGTGCTGGGCCGTCGCCGCCGAGGAGGGCGCCGAGCCGCCGGACGGCCGCGACACCACCCCGACCGACGCCGTCGCCCTCGCCACGGCCGCCCTGCGCAGCCACGACCTGAACCCGTTCGACCTGGCCCTGTGGTTCTCGAGGAGTACGTCATGACAGCCACCGACCCGACCGTCCGGCGCCTGCCGACCCAGGAGATCACCACCGCCACGGACACCCGGGAGATCCTCGCCAACGCCCGCCGCGACACCGAGCGCTACGGGCTGGACGACTACCTCATCGTCGACGTCGACTCCCACCACGTGGAGCTCGACTCCTGGCCGGAGATCCTCACCTACCTCGACAGCCCCGTCATGCGCGACACCGCGAGCCAGATGATGCGCAACTGGCCACAGGCCTCGCACCTGGCGCTGCACAACCACCCGCCGGGGCTGACGATGCAGGACGTCTCCGGGCGCATCCCGCACCAGGCGTCACTCGGGGAGGAGACCCCGGACACGACGTCGGGCGCCGACCGCGACGTCACGCTCGTGCGCCGGGCGATGAACGCGATGAGCATCGACATCCAGGTCGTGTTCCCACAGCCCATGCTCGAGACCGGGCTGCACCCCCAGCCCGAGGTCGCGACGGCGCTGCTGGCGGCCTACAACCGCTGGTTCACCGCCGAGGTGCTGCCGCGCGAGCCGCGCATCCGCACCATGCTCGGCCTGCCGTTCGAGAACCCCGACGCGTGCCTGGCGACGATCGAGGAGTTCGGCGACGCGCCCGGCGTCATCGGCTTCCTCGTCACCAGCCAGCGCCACGCCGGGGTGCACCGCAACGCCTACATGCCGGTCTACCGCGAGCTGGAGCGCCGGGGGCTGCCGATCGGGTTCCACGCGGGGCCGAACCAGGCCGACACCATGACCTCGACGATGAACCGGTTCCTGTCCGCGCATTCCATGAGCTTCGTGACCTGCAACATGACCCACATGACCAACTGGGTGATCAACGGGATCCCGGAGCGCTTCCCGGGTCTGAAGACGATCTGGATCGAGAGCGGCCTGGCGTGGCTGCCGTTCATGATGCAGCGCCTCGACCACGAGTACTACATGCGCTCCTCGGACGCCCCGCTGCTCACGCGCCCCCCGTCGCACTACATCCGCGAGATGTACTACACCAGCCAGCCCATGGAGTGGACCGACGACAAGCTGCTCGCCGCCACGCTCGAGGCGATCGACGCCGAGAACACGCTGATGTACTCCTCGGACTGGCCGCACTGGGACTTCGACGTCCCGGGCCGGATCGCCGCGCTCCCGTTCGTCTCCGAGCACGGCAAGCGCAACATCCTCGGCGAGACCGCCCGCAAGGTGTTCGAACTGGGCAACGTCGGGCCGGGCGCGTGAGCGGGTTCGTCCGCGCGGCCGGCGCGGGGGAGACCTACGACTTCGACGGGGCCGTGTTCACGGTCAAGGCCTCGGGGCGCGACACCGAGGGGCGGGTCTCGGTGATGGAGCAGGAGGCGCCGGCCGGGCTCGTCGTCGCGCCGCACACCCACGAGGGCGAGGACGAGATGTTCCACGTGCTCGCCGGGCGGGTCGGGGGCCGGTGCGGGGACGAGGAGTTCACCGCGGAGACGGGCGGCTTCATCTTCCTGCCGCGCGACGTCGAGCACTCGCTCTGGGTGCTGGGCGACGAGACGGTGCGGATGCTGACGATCTGCGGTCCGGCGAAGTTCGACCGACTGGTGGTGGAGCAGGGACGCCGACGCGGGTGACCGCGACGATGGCCGACGGGCTAGACCCGCGGGTCCTCCGGCCACGCGTGCTTGGGGTGGCGGCCCCGCAGCTCCGCCCGCACCTGCGGGTAGCCGGTGTCCCAGAACGACGCCAGGTCGGCGGTCACCGCGGCCGGGCGTCCCGCCGGTGAGAGCAGATGGACGACGACGGGGACGCCGGCCAGCACCGGCGCCCGCTCCCACCCGAACGCGTGCTGGACCCGCAGCGCCACCACCGGCGCCGTCGGGTCGGTGTAGTCGACGCGGACCCCGCGACCGGACGGCGTCGTGACGCGTTCCGGCGCCAGTTCGTCGAGCCGGCCGGCCTGCGACCACGGCACCAGGTGGCGCAGCGCGGACGCGACCCTCACCCGCGCGAGGTCGGCCCGGCGGCGGACCCGCGTGAGGTCGAGCCACTCGTCGAGCCGCGCCAGGAGGGACGCGTCGTCGACGGCGGGCCACGGCTCGCCCAGGGCCGCGTGCAGGAACGCGAGCCGGGCCCGCAGCGCCGTCGCCGCGTCGTCCCAGCGCAGCAGGTCGAGGCCCTCGGCGGCCAGGCCGTCGCGGACGGCGGCCGCGACGGCGGCCCGCGAGGGGGCGGTCAGCGGTCGGCGGGCGAGCACGATCGCGCCGAGGCGTTCGCGGCGCTCGGCGACGACGCCCCCGTCCTCCCAGGCCACCACCTCGTCGTCGTGCCACCAGCCGGCCGCGGCCTCGCGGGCGAGGTCCTCGTCGACCGGTACGGCGAGCCGGACCCGCGCCACCCGGTCGCCCGGCCCGCGCACGGCGTCGGCGACGGCGATCCACGGCGCCCCACGCAGCCCCGACGACGCTCCCAGCTCGACCCCGGTACCACCCGTCGTCAGGTACTCGCGGGATTCGGCGGAGCGGGCCCGCGCGAGCCGGTCGGGGTAGGCGAGCGCGACGACGGCTCCGCCATGTGAACGAATGTGGTCACCCCGACGACCGGATTGGTTCACCTGGCGAAGCCTCCGGACCTCCGCCCGCCACCGCGGATCGTTCGTGGCCCGGGCCGCGCGCCAGCGCTCGTCGAGGTCGTCGGAGTCGCCCGGTACGTCGGCCGCGAGCAGCGCGACCACCTCGGTGGCCGCGTCGGCCCCGACGGCCTCGGCGCCGTCGAGCAGGGCGCGCCCGAGCCGCGGGTGCACCCCGGTGGTCGCGACGGCCCGGCCGCGCGCGGTGATCGCCCCGGCCGCGTCGGTCAGGTCGAGCCCGCCCAGCACGGCGCGGGCCGCGTCGAACGCGGTCGCCGGTGGGGCGTCGAGGAGCGCCAGCCCTGCCCCGTCGGGCGTGCCCCACCGCGCGAGCTGCAGCGCGAAGCCGGTGAGGTCGGCCTGCGCGATCTCGGGGGCGTCGTGGCGGTCGCGGTGGGCGTGCTCGGCCTCCGACCAGCAGCGGTGCACGACGCCGGGTGCCTCCCGGCCCGCGCGCCCGGCGCGCTGCGTCGCCGAGGCCTGCGACGCGAGGACGGTGACCAGCGCGTCCAGGCCGCGGGCGTGGTCGGTCCACGGGCGCCGGGAGAGCCCGGCGTCGACGACGATCCGCACCCCGGGCACCGTCAGGCTGGTCTCGGCGATCGACGTCGCCAGCACGACGCGGCGCCTTCCGGAACCGCCCGCGAGTACCGCGTCCTGCCGGGCGGCGTCCTGCCCGCCGTGCAGCGTCAGGACCTCGGCGTCGACGCCCGAGACCCGCCGGGCCACCTCGTCGATCTCCCGCCGCCCGGGGAGGAACCCGAGCACGTCGCCCTCCGCCCCGGCGAGCGCGCGGCGCACGACGGCCGCCACGTGGTCGAGCAGGGCCGGCTCCACCCGCATCCCGCGGGGCGGGGGGACGGGTCGCGACGGCGGGTCCCAGACGATCTCGACGGGGTGCATCGGGTCGGGTGCGGTGACGACGGGGCCCTCGAGCGCGGCGGCAAGGTCGTCGGCGGCCGCCGTGGCCGAGGTCGCGAGCAGGCGCAGGTCCGGGCGCAGGGCCCGGGCGTCGACGGCGAAGGCCAGCGCCAGATCGGTGTCGAGGGCGCGCTCGTGGCACTCGTCGAGGACGACGGCGTCGACGCCCGCGAGCTCCGGGTCCCGCTGCAGCCGGGCGACCAGCAGCCCCGTCGTCACCACCTCGACGCGGGTGCGCGGGCCGGTGTGGCGCTCGCCCCGCACCGCGTACCCGACCCGCTCGCCCCCCCGCTCACCCAGTAGCGACGCCATCCGCGCGGCGGCGGCCCGGACGGCGACGCGGCGCGGCTCGGCCACGACGACCCGGCCGGCCACGGCCCCGGCCAGGGCAAGCGGTACCAGCGTCGTCTTCCCCGTCCCCGGCGGCGCCACCAGCACCGCGGCC
>JAICLN010000364.1 GCA_025925615.1 Actinomycetospora sp.
GCCGCGGTGCGTGAGGTGCTGACCGGGGCGGGGTTCGCCGGCGTGGAGACCCGCGACGACCTGGCCGGACGGCCCCGGATCACCGTCGGGACCCGTCGTCGGGCCTGAGGTTCGGCCCCCCCCATGATCAGGGGCACGTGGGGCAGGTCCGAGCGCGTCCGGACCTGCGAGATGTGCCCTTCGTGCGGCGGACCCTGCGCCGCCGGCCCCGCCGCCATGATCAGGAGCACTGAGAGCAGGCAATTCTGCCCGCTGGGCAGCGCTGTGTGCCCCTCGTGCGGCGGACCGGCGCCGCCGGCCCTGCCGCCATGATCATCAGCACATGGGGCAGCCCGGACCGGACGCTGAGCAGCGCCCTGTGCCCCTCGTGGGGCGGGCCCTGCGCCGGGGCCGGACCCCACGCGGGCGCGGCCTACCCTCGGCGTCGTGACGACCTTCGACTGCCGCGTCCCCGACACCCGGGCCGCCGGGCTGGCCGCCGCCGCGGCGACCGTACGGGCCGGCCGCCTCGTCGTCGTCCCGACCGACACCTCCTACGGCATCGGCGCGGACGCCTTCGACCAGGCGGCCGTGCGCTCGCTGCTCGCCGCCAAGGCGCGCGGGCCCGAGACGCCGGTGCCGGTCCTCGTCGGGAGCTGGTCGACGATCGACGGGCTGGTCGCCGTGGTGCCGAGCGTCGCCCGCGACCTCGTCGAGGCGTTCTGGCCCGGCGGGCTCTCGATCGTCCTGCCGCACGCGCCGTCCCTCGCGTGGGACCTCGGCCGCACCCGGGGCACCGTCGTCCTGCGCATGCCGTTGCACCCGGTGGCCCTGGAGCTGCTGCGCGAGTGCGGGCCGATGGCCGTGACCGGCGCGAACGCGGGCGGCGGCGCGGTCCCGCACGACTGCGCCGACGCCTACGCCCAGCTCGGCGAGGCCGTGGAGATCTATCTCGACGGCGGACCGCTCGAGGGCGATGCGGGGTCCACGATCGTCGACCTCACCGGGCCCGAGCCCACCGTCCGGCGCGAGGGCGCGGTGACGACGGCGCAGATCGCCGAGGTCATCGGGCGGACCCCGGCCGTCGCCTGACCCCCGACCGGAGGCTCCTATCATGGGGAGCGAGATGAACGAGCAGGTGAACGCGCGAGAGACGGTGCTGCACGCGGACGGCCCGGAGGGCACGGCCCGCGTCGCCGCCGCCCTCGCTCCGCACCTGCACGCGGGCGACGCGGTGCTGCTGACCGGCGAGCTCGCCGCGGGCAAGACCACCTTCGTCTCCGCGCTCGTGGCGGCGCTCGGCTCGGAGGCCGCCGTCTCGAGCCCGACCTTCTCGCTCGCCCAGTTCTACGCGACCCCCGGGCCGCGGGTGCTGCACGTCGACACCTACCGCCTCACCGACCTCACCGAGTTCCGCGACCTGGGACTCGACGAGTACCTCGACGAGGTCGTCGCCCTCGTCGAGTGGGCGGACCTCGTGGCCGGCGAGTTCGTCGACCCGCTGCGGATGCACCTGGCCGCGTCCGACCCGGATGACCCCGCGCGGCGTGTGATCACCGTGCGGGGCGGCACCCGGTGGGCGTCGGTGATCGACGCCCTCGAGAGCACCACCCGGAGCCCGGCATGACCCTCACGCTCGCCGTCGAGACCTCCTCGCGGGTCTACGGCGCCGCGCTGCTCGACGACGACCGCGTGCTCGCGCGGGCGACCGCCGACCGCAGCGACCCCGGCTTCGTGGACGTCGGGGTGCTCGCCGGCGGGGTCATCCGCGACGCCGGGCGGTCGGTGGCCGACCTCGACCGGCTCGCCGTCGACGTCGGACCCGGCAACCTGGCCTCGGTCCGCGCCGGCATCGCCTACGTGAACGCGGTCGCCTTCGCCCGCGGCGTGCCCGTCGTCGCGCTCGATTCGCTGGCCCTGCTCACGACAGAGGCCGCGCGCCTCCCCGCCCTGGTCGTGAGACCCGCGGGCGGCACCGCGGTCTACGCGTCGCTGACCGGCGAGGACGGTCACGCCACGGTGCGCCACGCCGACCTCGACGTCGTGGTCAAGGAGCTGGCGCAGCGGCTCGGCGACGCGACGTCGGCCCCGGTCGCGGTGGCGGGCGCCCGCCGCGGGCCCGCCCTCGCCCTGCTCGCCGAGCACGGGCTCGCGACGCACGACACCGGCCTCGACGCCCCCGACGTCGACGCCCTCACCACCCGACTCCGCACCGGCGAGCACGATCCCGCCGTCGTCAGCGCGGCGCCCCTGACCGAGTCCTCGGTGCGCTTCCGCGGCGACGAGTTCACCGCCGCGCGGGAGGCGCTCCTCGACGGCGGGGTGGCACTGGTGCCGACCGACACCGTCTACGGGCTCGCCGTGCACCCCCGCCGGCCCGAGGCCATCGACGCGCTGTTCGCCCTCAAGGACCGGCCGCGCACCCGCGAGCTGCCGATCATGGTGGCCACCCCCGACGAACTGCCCGCGCTCGGCGTCCGGGTGACCGAGTCGGCGAGACGCCTGCTCGCGGCCTTCTCCCCGGGCCCGCTGACGGTGGCCCTCGGCGTCGACGCCGCGGTGGCGCCGGGCTGGCTCGCGGGCCGCGACGAGATCGGCGTCCGGGTGCCCTCCGACCCCGACCTGCGCGCGCTGCTCTCCGACGTCGGCGCCCTGCTCGTGACCAGCGCGAACGCCCACGGCGAGCCGACGGCGCAGGCGCCCGGGCCGATCCTGGCGCAGCTGGCCGGACGCCCGGACGCCGTCGTCGACGGCGGGGTCCGCTCCGGGGTCCCGTCCACCGTCGTCAACTGCCACCTCGACGTCCCGCGGATCGAGCGCGAGGGCGCCGTGCCGGCGTCGGAGATCGAGAGGGTGCTCGGGGCGAGCGGAGCGACGCGGAAGGAGACAGCCGGATGACCGCCGTGCTGCCCACCGACGGGCTGATGCTGGGCATCGAGACGTCGTGCGACGACACCGGCGTCGCCGTGGTGCGTCCCGACGGCGAGGTGGTGGCGGCCGCCGTCGCCTCCCAGGTCGAGCTGCACGACCGCTACGGCGGCGTCTATCCCGAGATGGCCAGCCGCGCGCATGTCGACGCGATCCTCCCGACGGTGCGCAAGGTGCTGACCGACGCCGACCTGCGCCCCACCGACCTCACCGCCATCGGCGTCACGCGCGGGCCGGGCCTCATCGGCTCGCTCGTCGTCGGGACGAACTCCGCGGTCGGGCTCGGCGACGGCTGGGGCCTGCCGGTGTACGGCGTGAACCACCTGCGCGGGCACCTGCGCAGCGCGGACCTGGAAGAAAAGCGCGTGGACTACCCGGCGCTGATCCTGCTGGTGTCCGGCGGGCACAC
>JAICLN010000379.1 GCA_025925615.1 Actinomycetospora sp.
CACGCTCGAAGACGCGCCCCGCCAGGGGCATCAAAGCTTTCCGGGGTCATAGCCCCGGAAAGTGCTCACAAGCCGGAGGCACCTCGGAAGGCCTCCGCACGTACCGCCCCGCCGGCTCCCCCACGACGGCGCCGTCGGCGAACACCGTGCGCCCCCGCAGGAACGTCCGCGTCACCGTCGAACCGATCTCCAGCCCGCGGAACGGGCTGTACTCCTGGGTCGACTCCGACGCGGCCGGGTCCACCGTCCACGACGTGTCCGGGTCGACGAGCGCGATGTCGGCGTCGAACCCGGGCGCGAGGTCGCCCTTGGTGCCGAGCCCGAAGCGGCGGGCGGGGGCACCGGAGACCAGGTCCGCGATCCGGCCCAGCCCCAGCCCCCGCTTGAGCCCCTCCCCGACCAGGCCGGGCAGCAGGTACTCGGTCCCGCCGAACCCGGACTTGGCGGCGAACACGTCCTCGTGGTCGTCCCCGAATTTCGTCGCCTCCTTGCAGCACGCGTGGTCCGAGACGACCCAGGAGACGTCGCCGGCGAGTACGTGCCGCCACAGTGCCTCGACGTCGGAGCGCGGGCGGATCGGCGGGTTGACCTTGCCGCCGATCCCGTCGGCGGTGTGCACGTCGGCGAGCAGGTGCCCGACGGTGACCTCGCGGCGGAAGTCCACGTGCGGGAACGTCCCGGCCATCAGCATCGCCGCCTCGAGCGCCTTCGCCGACGACAGGTGCAGCAGGTTGATCGTCGGCAGCCCGGTCTCGTGGGCGAGGTAGGACGCGATCGTGACCGCGAGGCCCTCGGAGTGCGGCGGGCGCGACGCGCTGTAGGCCTCGAGCCCGTGCAGCGTCCCCTCCTGCTCGACGATCTTCGTGTACGCCGTCATGATCTCGGCGGTCTCGCAGTGCAGCGAGAGCGAGATCCGGTCGGCGATGTCCGGGCGCTGCTCGCGCACCCGCTGGATGCCGCGCATGACGAACTCGAAGTGCGCGATGTCGTAGCGCTCGCCCTCGGGGATCATGAGGAAGTCGTTCTGGGAGTTCGAGCGCCCGTGCAGCCCGTGGCTCCCGTAGAACATGAAGATCTTGAACGACGTGACGCCGTGCTCGTCGACCAGCATCGGGATCTCGTCGATGTGGCTCGCCTGCATCGGCGCGAGGTGGAAGGCGTAGTCGACGTGCGAGCGCCCCTCCGCGGCCGCGAGCACCTCGGGGAACACGTCGGCGTACGAGCCGCCCTTGTTCAGGTAGTACTGCCCGGTGCGCATGTAGGTCAGCGAGGTCGTGACGCCGCCCTGCGCGCACGCCCGGCTCTCGGTCGCGGTGTCCTCGGAGAGCGGGTTGTAGATGCCCCAGTGCTGGTGGGCGTCGACGACGCCGGGGAACGCGAGCTGACCGTGCCCGTCGTGCACCTCGGTCGCGTCGGCGCCGAGGTCGGGACCGACGGCGGTGATGCGCCCGCCGTCGACGGCGATGTCCGCGAGCGGGGCGTCGTCGGTCCCCGGCCGCACCACGCGGACGTTCCGGACGACGAGGTCGTGGGTCATGCGGGGATCTCCTTCTCGGGACGCACAGCGAGGTGCTCGGCGGCCCGGTAGGCCAGACCGAGGGCGGGCAGCAGGCCGTTGCCCGCGAGGTAGCCGGCGGCGCCGTGGCCGGACATGCCGACCGCCGCCCCGCCGGAGGCGTAGAGGCCGCCGAGCGGGCGCCCGGTGACGTCGAGGACCCGGGCGTGCTCGTCGACGCCGAGCCCGCCCTGGGTGTGGAACAGGGCCGGGACGATCTCGACGGCGGCGTAGGGCGGGGCGAGCGCGGCCGCCACCCGGCACCGCCCGACCCGGTCGACCGGCGACTCCCCCCGCGCGACGGCGGCCGCGTCGTCCAGTTCCGCGGCCAGGACGGCGGCGTCGACCCCGATCCGGGCCGCGAGCCCGTCGACGGTGTCGGCCCAGCGCAGCGCGCCGGCCTCGACGACGTCGCGGTAGTCGCGGAAGCCCTGCGTGAGCGCGTCGATGCGGGCGTCGAGCACCACCCAGCCGCGGGCGCCGGGGCGGGCGGCGAGCATCGCGGCGTACTCGGAGTAGCCGACGGTCTCGTCCCCGAAGCGGCGACCCTCGGCGTCGACGACGACCGCCCCGGCCATCACCGTCGTCCAGGTCACCAGCGTGCGCGCCGCGGCCGAGAGCCCGGCGTGTCCCTGGTAGGCGTCGAGCGAGCTGACGGCCGCCCCGAGGGGTTCCGCGAGGCGGAGCGCGTCGCCCACCGCGTACTCGCTGCCGTGGTCGGCGGCGTCCGCGATCTCGGGGAGGTGGGTGGCGACGAGGTCGCGGTCGGCGCCGTCTTCGCGGCGACGTCGGCGAGGAAGCGCTCCGGGGAGTCCTCGACGCCCGCGGCGCGCTGGAAGCGGCTCCCGGGCCCGGGGACCATCGCCGTCGACATGGCGGTGTTGTTGCCCCGCCGGTAGTGCGAGTTCGCCTCG